>CANFXY010000024.1 GCA_947451105.1 Bacteroidota bacterium
AAGCAGGCCACTGCTGTTAAAATGTTTTTGAAAATTATTTGAATCGAGATAACTGTTGTCGTAAAAAGTAAAGCGGTATTTCAGATTCGGGATATTGCTTTTTGAATTGTTGATTATTTGAAAAACATTGCTCTTTTCACAGCTGTCTATTGCTGTAGCGCTGAAATTAAAATTTATATAGTAAGTCGAATCAAATACTGTTGGCGCATTGCTGGTGTAGTATTGAGGATTGTTTAAATCGTTGTACTCATAGATGGTAAAATAATAACGGTGTCCGGGTCTTAAATTGTTAACCTTTACAAAATTTGAGGAACTGCCGTTGTAGACAATATAATTTCCTATGCCATAAGCCACTGAGCCTTTGAAATTGGAATTTGCTGAATAATTATTGCCATCTATGGGTGTATAAGAAGTCATTGAATCTTCTTTCGCTATAATGACACGTGCAGCTCCATTCCCAGAAGTCCAATTCAAAACCATGCTGTTGCAGTTAACATTGTTGATGATCAATTGAGATGCATGCATTGTTGGTGCCGCGCCATTGATGACACCTGAAATGAATAAAGAGATAATTAGTAAATGGTTTTTCATAGCAATACAAAGATAAGATTGATTTTGAAATCATTGGGTCATTATTAAGTCATATTATGAGAAGCAAGCAAGGGCAGGAGTTTGGAGCGAGGCAATTAAAAATGCTTCTACATTTCGTTTTAATAACCAATAACTATTAACTAAAATAGCAAGAGCCCTGCACGAGAGAATGTTCAACAAAACCATCGTTATTCTTTATAAATGTTCTGTGGTTTGTTTTCGTATTCGTAGAGACAAGGCATGCCTTGTCTCTACATTGTCTTCAATAACCATTAACCAATAACTATTTTCTCCATCCTGCAGCATTTCTCCGAAAACTTTCGTCTATATATAAGAAGACTTCTTCTTGTTAGGTTCTTTCACTTTATAAATTCTATTCTTATGTCCAATTCATTCAAATCCGACCGTGTTTCCCTAAAATCCTTCTCTTTCATGTTTGTTTTAAACCTCATGTTGTTCTTTTTCTCGTCTTGTAATCTTTCTAATGCATTTGAGGCTAAAAAATCATCGCCTAAACCAAATACATTCTCCCATGTTTTGCCAATGTCAATTCAAGAAAAAAATAGTCATTTAATTGACTGTCAGAAAAATAATATTAAAAATTCTTTAACAAAAAAAATAAAAGATTCAACAAAATTGATTGAATTGGCCCTCGAAGACCAGTCTAAACCCATTATGACTTTCGTGCAATATTCATATTGAAGCGAAATGCAAGAGGCTCTCTTTTTGAGAGGATTAGCACCGATAAAAACAGTCCGACATAAATTCAAAAAATCCTTTCTTTAAAATTTTCGTATTTTTACACCAAATTTTTCTAAATGCTAAAGAATATTGCTGTATTTGGTGCTTCTGGTTTTCATGGTCTTCCTGTTGTTCATGCGCTTTTGAAAGCAGGATTTAATGTGTCTGTTTTAAGTAAAGATGTCGACAAGGAAAAAGAGTTACTACCCGCAGAAGTGAATTTTCATGAAGGCAATTGGATGTACCACCATGATCTTAAAAGATTTCTATCTACCCAAGATGCTGTTTATTGCAGCTTGAGTGTCGATCAGCATGAGTTGCCAGACGATAACCATTCAGAGACCAGCGGCTTGAGGGAAATTATCAATGTTTCTCTTGAATGTGGTATCCGCCGCATTGCCTACATGTCTTCAATACTTCAGTACAACCAAGTGGAAAGCGATGATTTGTGGTGGGTGTTTCAAGTTAAAAAAGATGCAGTAAACTATATACGTGATTGTGGCATTCCCCATACCATATTTTACCCAAGTACATTTATGGAATGTTTTGAATCGACCTATAAAAAAGGAAATTTTATACGCTTACATGGTGAATCGAAATTCCCCGTGTATTTTATAAGTGATAAAGACTATGCCCGCATGGTGGCCAAATCTTTTCAAGTATTGGGAACCGACGACCGCGAGTTTTTTATGCAAGGCAACGATTGCTACAGCATGCAGGAAGCTGCCCAGTTGCTAATCAAACACAGTTCAGGAAATTTGAAATTAAAAACCATTCCAAACTTGTTAATGAAGTTTTATGCACTTTTTGATATCCGTTGGAAATTTAAATATGAATTGGCCCATGCGCTCAACAACAATATTGAACTCTATATTTCAGACGACACCAATAAAGAGTTAGGCAGACCAGAAATCAGTTTTAACAGTTTTGCAAAACAAGCTAAATAAATCTATGTTCCCGCGCTTATCCTTATTTGTTTCAAGTATTCTGCAAAACAGAAAGCAAAGAAAAGACTTCTTGAAAATTGAAGATTTTATTGGAAGTGAACAAAAATTAATTGACTCTTTGCCATTAACCGCTGAACCTAAAAAAGGTACCCTTATTGTAAAGTGTGATGATATTGGCGATTTCTTATTGTGGCAGCAAGTCATACCATACATTAAAGCCAACGCCGAAGGGCCAATTACCTTTGTTGGCAATTCGGTTGTTCAACCCCTTATGGAAGCCTGGTTTGATTTTGCCGACCTTTATATTTGGATTAAAAAATCGAAATGGGATGATGTCAATTACAGAAACGAAATTTATAAGGAACTTCGTTTGGTTAATACCAAAGTCGCATTCACGCCCTTGTTTACCCGCCACTTTAGAATGGACGATTTGATGCTGTATGCCAGCAATGCAGAAACCCGTTTTGCATGGGACCGCAGCCACCATCCGTATTTCCCTGAAATGTCTGCATCCGATTCACTGATTACCAATCCGATTAAGAGCAAGGATGTTTTGAAACTGGAATACCTGAGACACATTGAGTTTATTGAGCGCATATACAACATTGAAATTCCCAACGAGGTAAAACCATTGTTCCCGAATTTCACAAAATACAAGACCCTAATTGTTTTCCCTGCCGCCAACACCAAAAGCCGCTGGTGGAATTTTAAAAAATATGCGCAAACCATTCAAACAGTTTCACCCTTATTTGATAAAATTATTTTAATGGGTGGCCCCAATGCTGTAGAGTATGCCAAGCAAATAGAACAAGCGGCCAATGAACCTAAAATGATCAACATGGTGAACCAAACTGCACTTACCGAATTGATGGCATTTATTGGTGAAGCTTCTGTTCTCTTATGCCCCGATACTTCTGCCATGCACTTCTCTATGCTTACGTCTACAAATACGGTTGTTCTGAGCAATGGAAACAATTGGCAACGTTTTGCCAATTACCAACCCTATGTTTTAAATAAATTTAAAATTGTTTTTCCTTCCTATTTTAAGCCTGAGGCCAATAAAGTAAAACTAAACTACAGTGGAGCGGAAATTCAAGCCATTACCGTTGCTCAAGTTGTTGAGGCAATCAAAGAATGCCTGCCTAATTAACGGGCAAAAGGCAAAGCTGTTAGAGGTGTTGATTCTCCTGCCAAATATTTGTAGTGTCCAACAACAGCAATCATTGCCGCATTGTCTGTGCAGTATTCAAATTTCGGTATAAAGGCCTTCCATCCATTTCTTGCAGCAAGTTTTTCAAATTCTTTGCGCAATAATTTATTGGCCGATACACCCCCAGCGATGCCAATTTCTTTTACACCTGCCTCTTTTACCGCCTTTTCAAATTTGTCTAACAATGTTTTTACGATGGTATAGCGCATCGATGCGCAGATGTCATTTAAGTTTTTAGCAATAAAATCAGGATCCTCTTTTACACCCTTTTGTAGAAAATACAATAAAGAGGTTTTCAAGCCACTAAAACTGTAGCCGTAGCCCTCTATGCGGGCAATAGGGAATTGGTAAGCCAATGGATTTCCCAATTCAGCGTGTTGGTCTATCAACGGTCCACCAGGATAAGGCAAGCCCAACATTTTAGCCGTTTTGTCAAAGGCTTCTCCAGCTGCATCGTCTATCGTGGATCCAATAATTTCCATTTCCAAAGGTGCCTTTACTTTAATGATTTGGGTATGCCCCCCGCTAACCAACAAACATAGGAACGGAAAATTCGGCATCGTTTCGTTCAAATAATGCGCCGCCACATGGGCTTGTAAATGGTTGACTCCAATGCTAGGGATATCTAAGGCCATACACATGCCTTTGGTGAAATGGCCCCCAACCAATAATGATCCCATCAAACCTGGCCCCTGCGTATAAGCAATGCCATCCAAATCTTTAGCTTCTATTCCGGCTTCTTTAAGCGCTTTTTTCACCACCGGTAAAATGTGCTGTTGGTGGGCCCTGCCTGCCAATTCTGGAATTACACCGCCATATTCTTTGTGAATTTCTTGACTCGATACAATATTGGCAAGTATTTTGCAATTTCTAATCACAGCGGCAGCGGTATCATCGCACGACGATTCAATGGCTAGAAGTGTTATAGTGTCTTGTTTTTGTGTCATCCTGTGTATAGACTTCTTTGTGCGGTTTGTATCTTTGCCCTAAGCCTAAAATATTGTTTACAAAGATATCCAAAATAGCGCGATTAATTCTTCTGATTTTGTTTTTCACAATCGGATTGCTCTATGTTGTTTTTCGAAGTAAACCAGTGCAAACTTGGCTGACCCAAGAAATCACAACGTATTTGTCAAAAGAGCTAGGCACCACGGTGCGTATAGGTGCAGTGGACATCGATTTTTTCAAAACGGCTGTTCTCGAAAATATTTACATGGAAGACCGAAAAGGGGATACCATGCTTTATTTTAGAAAACTAAAGATTGATTACCACACCTATGACAAGGAAAAAAGAATCATCAAATTGAATTACCTCGGCCTTGAAGGTGGGAAGATTTTATTCGGTGAACACAAAGGTGAAACTGTTGGTAACTACGAATTTTTGATCGATTATTTTGACGGGGGACCGCGAGACCCGAACAAACCTAAAATTGTTTGGACGGTATACAGCGCTTCCGTTTCACTCGAAAATATGCGTTTCGATTATTTCGCTCGAAACGATGAGAAACCAGACTTCATGGATTTTGATTACAACGAAATGAGTTGGAAAAACATCAATGGAAGTATTTCCGACTTTTATTTGATTGACGATTCACTTCATTTTCAGACCCAGCATTTAGACGCTGTTGAGAAATGCGGTTTTGTCCTTACCCACCTGTCTGCTGATACCAAAATCCACTCGAAAGGCATTGAATTTACTGACATGGTTCTTCAAACGCCGTACAGCAATTTGAAGGATAAGTTTATCATGCAAACCCGCAATTGGAAAGACTACAACGATTTCAATGACAATGTGATCATGAAAGCCCGTTTGCTTGATTCGGATTTGGATACCCGCGATTTGGCGTATTTTTCAAACAACTTAAAAGATTGGAAAACCTTAATACAAATTAGTGGTTCAGGTGAAGGTCCTCTCAGCCGCATGCGCGGAAAGGACACCAAATTAAAGTTGTATGGCAGCACCGAATACGAAGGCGATTGGTCTATGACCGGTTTGCCTGATTTTGAAAACACCATTTTAGACTTTGACGTTCGAAAATTTGTCAGCAATTACGAGGACTTAAATGAAATTTCACTACACAACATTCCCGACAACTTTAAGTCGCTCGGACGCATTTCTTACAAAGGGATGTTCTCGGGTTTCTTCAACGACTTTATTACCTTCGGTGAAATACAAACTGAAATTGGCGATTTTCAATCAGACATCAATATTAAATACAAAGATGGTTTGGAAAAAGCCATTTACAGTGGAACGCTCAAAACAGATTTTTTTAGAATTAAAGCCTTTATCCCTGAAGCGCAAATAGATGAACTGGCTTTCGATGCAAACATCAAAGGAACTGGCTTATCGCATGATTCTTACCATATCTTGCTCGACGGGGCTATCCCTTCTCTGGTGTTTCAAAACCATACCTTTACCAACATTACAGCTAAAGGGGAAATTAGTAGGGCGTACTTTACCGGTAATGCAAGCATAAGAGATGAAGACCTAGACATGGATTTTGACGGTGAGTTTCGCAGTGACATAAAAATTCCAGAGGCCCATTTTAAAGCAAGCGTTAACCATGCCAACCTAGCCAGTTTTGGCCTCGATACAATCCCTCAATTTGTAAAAGGGGTTTTTGTTCTCGATTTTACCGGTTACTCGCTTGATGATGCTGAAGGAAGTATCACGGGTGAAAATGTCTTTATCGAACGCAATGGGGTTAAAGTATCCATTCCATACGTCAATCTATCGGCCTTTGAATATGGTCAAATAAAAGAACTGCGTCTGCGCAGCGATTTGATTGATGCGTCCATTAAAGGACAATTCAGACTAGAACTCTTAGATGTTTCAATTCTGCATATGTTGCATCAATTGATTCCTGCCTATTTCTCTATGCCTCAAATGCAATTGCCGAACGAAGATTTTGTGTTTGACTTCGACTTAAAAAAGCCTTACGATTTAACGTCTTTGTATATGCCCCGCTTGCGTGTTGAGCCTTGCAAAGGGAAAGGGAATTACCGCTCTGCTGATCAAGTCTTGGATTTTAACTTTAACAACAACCTCATTGCATACGACGATTACGAGCTAAAAAACTTGAGACTTAATGCCTCTAAACGCAAGGGCAAAAACTTGAATATTCAGGTTGATATCGCGCATTTTACCGACCAAGATGTGGTGAAAATAAACAATGTGTTAATCAAATCCAATGTGTTTGATAACGTCATAGATTTTACCATTGCTGGAGTCGATACAGGCTACAAAATTGGGTTGAATTCTATTGGACGCATCTTGTTTAAAGAAGATTCTATCTATTTGCAAATGTCAGACATGCAGCTGGCCGTCGCTGACATGGTTTGGAAACTCGATACCAATGCTGTTGGAACCCTCACAGATGGTAAGTTTTTAATGGATAATTTTGTGTTTAGGAGCAATGACCAATTAATATCGGTTGTTGGCGAATTGGGTGAGTCGACCAACAACCGTGTCGATTTTCAACTGGGTGCTTTCGCCTTAAGTACCATCAATTACTTTACAAAAAATTCCAGTATTCCAAAACTCAATGGTGTTTCCAATGGAAAAGTGGTTTACACCAAAATTGATGGACAAAACCGTTTTCAATCCGATTTGGACATTGTTAATTTTGGTATTAACAAAGATACCATCGGCGACTTAAGTGTTTTCACCAGCAATAAGCCGAATTCTAGCATTCAACATTTACGCGTGTATGTCGACAAAGGTTTGTTGGACTCCATGCGCATTGAAGGTGATATCGATTACAAGAGCAAAAATCAGAACCTAAAATTGTATGCCCAAATACCACCCACTGAATTAAGGGTCTTTGAGCCTTATGTAGAAGGTGTAATGAGCAATTTGAAAGGACAGTTTTACACCAAGGACAGTTTGTTTATCTCTGGTTCATTCTCTGATCCAGTGGTAGAAGGAGAGGTTCTTTTGAAAAATGCAGAAGTCTTAATTGACTTTTTAAAAGTGCCAATTCGTTTCTCTGCTAAAGTTGTTAGCGAAAAAGACCGCATCAGCATTGCGCCATTTACGATATTGGACGACAAACGCAATGTAGGTAAAGCTAAAGCTTTTGTGTTTCACAAATCCTTCAGTGATTTTAATTTGAATCTTAACTTGTATGAGCTGAATAAGTTTCATGTCTTGAACACGGGGCCGGCGGATAACGATTTGTTTTATGGTCAAGGATACGCAAATGGCAATGCAACGCTTATAGGGCCGTTCGAAAATTTGGATATCCGTGTGAATGCCAAAACGACTGCAGGAACTAAGTTTTATTTGCCCATCAGCGAAGGCGATGCCAGCGGATTGCCTAGCTATATTCATTTTAAAACAACTAAAAAGAAGCTCAAGTCAAGCGACGAAGAAATGCCAATACATTCATTGGTTATGGATATTGAGGCCACCAATGATGCCGATGTTGAAATAATATTCGATGAAATTTTAGGGGATAAAATTACAGGAGCCGGTCATGGAAACTTGAAGATGGAAATGAATAAAAGTGGCGACTTTTATATGTTTGGAAGCTATACGGTTGACCGTGGCCGCTACCTATTTACGGCCTTCGACTTATACAATAAACCGTTTAACATCCGTCCAGGAGGCACCATTACCTGGTATGGAGATCCCTTGGACGCCAAATTGAATTTGGTTGCCTATAATTCTGAAATCACCGATCCTTCTCCATTGCTCTCAGCGGTATCCTTAAATGCAAATTTGAGTGGATCTAACGCCACCGTGCAAGCCATAACAGCAGAAAGTGAGTTGTATTTAAAAGGAAATCTATTCTCTCCTGAGATTAGCTTTGGATTGAATTTCCCTAAACTGCAAACAGAGGCAGGTAATTTCACCAGTGCTTTGTCGCCCGTAATTAGCCGCATCAAATCAGATAAAGAAGAGGTTAGCCGCCAAGTGTTCAGTTTGTTGTTGATGAAAAAGTTCTTGCCACCAACCTTTGCTCAAGCCGATCAAGGTTTAAGCAATGCTGGTTCAACTGCTCTGTCATCTGCTGGTACAGACTTGCTGTCTTCTCAATTGAGCAATTGGTTGAATAAAATTGACCCCAATTGGAAGGTCAATGTCATTTATAAAAACGGCAGCATCACCCTGCCGCCAGAATATGGATTGAAATTGAGCAGCCGTTTCTTAAACGATAAATTAATGGTTGATGGCAGTTTTAGCAACTACAGCACCATCCCAAATATTAATTTAGAATATAAAGTCACTAAGAAAGGCAATATAAAAATTAAAGCGTATACGCGTTCTAGTTTTAACCAGGTGAACACAACCTCACTGAGTACACCAATTACAACCAATGGTTTGGGTATCGTTTACACCAAAGAATTCAACGTTATACGTTGGTTAAAATGGTTGAAGCGCAAAAAGAAAAAGAGCAGCAATACCCCGGTGAATTAACACCAAGAACTTACAACTTTATTTTTTGATTTCGTCTTTAAAGGCTTTGTTCTTTTTGTTAAAGCCGTTGAAAATGACATAAAAGCCATAAAAAACTAAGGCGGTAACAACAATTTCTGATATGATGAGCGTGGTTTTGAAACTCTCAACAGAGACCACGTTTTTTAAAGTATCTTGCATATTAATTTGTTTCTGAGTAACTGTCGTTTTGAGGATCCTTTGGTGGCGTTCTTAAAACTTTAATAAAGTAATAAGCGGTCATAAAGGTAATCACAGCAAAAGATGCTACCATGGTTATAAGTGCGCTGGTGTTCATGTTTAGATGGTTTTAAGTGTTTTTCTGCGTTTAGAAGCTAGGTGAACCATATAGGCAATTAGCCCAAAGACGGCGATTAAGAATGGTCTTGAAATGTTTTTAAACCACATGATTCTTTCTTTTTCTCTTTTAAATTCATTTAAACTAAACGATTCTGCTGTATAGGTCTTGTATAAATTGCTCTTTTCCCTAACTGCAAAGATAGCAGCTTTTTCAGCTTTGCTATACTTCTCTTCATTCATTATGTTTTGTCCAAAATAGATTTGAGAATCACTGAGATTATTTAATTCAAAGTTTCGTATTGCATAAATTTCATCCTTTAATATTTGAGGATTGCTGGCTTCCGCAATTTCAGTTTTTGTTGCTGTGTGGTTAATGGTCTTCCATATATCTGGTAAGCTGGCAAAAAACACAAAGGCCAATATCAATGGGGTAACATATTTAATCACAAATTTATAAAAGTTAGGTACCTTGATGTCCGCACTCTCGGTTATTTCTCTCCAACCTTTGTCTATTCCAAATACCCATGCAAACAATATGATTTCAATTAAAGCAAATACCACCAAGGAAACCGTGCCTGCCCAATAATCGTATTCATCAAAAACGCCTTCTTTGAAGAACAGAACGGTTGGAAGGCCAAGGATAAATACCACCAAGCCAAACGACCATGCACCTTTTTGACGCGACCATCCAAATTCATCTTCTAAGAAGCCCATCCACGGTGTACCCATAGCCAATGAAGACGTAATCCCTGCAAAGAACAAAAGTCCAAACCACATAACACCTGCTACAATCGCCATGGTGTCTCCCCATTGTTGAAATAAATAGGGCAGTGTTTTAAAGCCAAGGCCTAAACCACCTGTTTTTGTCATTTCTACAACTTGGTCTATGCCCAAATAACCAACAGCAATTGGAATTAAAATAGAGCTTCCTAAAACGACTTCAACAAATTCATTCATCCAACCTGCCGATTGAGAGTTTAATGCAATATCGTCTTTAGATTTAACATAAGACGCATAACAATGTATAGAGCCCATACCCAATGAGAGTGTGAAGAATATTTGACCAGCTGCAGCCAACCATACTTTAGCATTCCAAATGGAACTAAAGTCAGGGGTCCAAAGATAATTCATGCCTAAGGTACCGTCGTTTATCGCCGCATCATGTCCTGCCTTTAACGTTATGCCTTTATAAGCCAAAAAGATTCCGAAGAGAATCAACAAAGGCATGCCAATCTTGGCTGTTTTTTCAACCCCACCACTTAAGCCTTTGCTTAAGATCCATGTGTTTAGAAATAAACATAAAATCCAAAAAATAACAGCTTCAATGCCAACACCTGATTGTAAATTAGAAACGTCAATATACGAATTAAAGAAACTTGCAATAGCGCCTTGATCCATGCCTTTAAATGTTCCAACAATTGAGTGGTACATGTAAGACAAGGTCCAACTTTCTAAATAACAATAATAAGCGGCAACCGCAATGTTGGTGAAAATTCCAAAAACGCCTATGTATTTCCATAGCCTTTTTTTATCCATGCTGTCTAGTATGAATGGTGTAGAATGGTTGTCTGATTTTCCTCCAAATCTTCCCATTGCCCATTCAACATAAAGAAGGGGAACCCCCATCAATATAAAACATGTTATGTAGGGGATGATAAAAGCTCCGCCACCATTTTGTATTGCCTGAACAGGGAATCTTAAAAAATTACCCAATCCAACAGCATTTCCTGCCATTGCAAGAATAAGTCCAACCCTCGATCCCCACGATTCTTTATTTGCCATATTGGTGCAAGTTGCTAAAGTTTAACGTAAAAAACAAGGTTCAAGCCAAAATTAGATGACTTGAACCTCCTTATTATTTAATAATGAATTGTTTATTTGAAATTAGGAGCAACTATTAAGTCTTTTCCTCCTGCGCTATAATCGTAAAATCCACGTCCTGATTTTACTCCTAAATCACCAGCCGTAACCATGTTAATCAACAATGGAGATGCGGCGTATTTTGGATTGCCCAAGCCATCGTTTAATACATTCATAATGGCTAAACATACGTCTAAGCCAATGAAATCGGCCAATTGCAATGGTCCCATTGGATGTGCCATGCCTAGTTTCATAACTGTATCAATTTCTTCAACGCCTGCAACGCCCTCATTAAGGGTTATAATTGCCTCATTAATCATTGGCATTAAAATACGATTGGCAACAAAGCCAGGATAGTCGTTTACCAAAGTAGGGACTTTGCCAATGGTTTTGCTTAAATTCATAATGGTTTCCGTTACCTCTTTTGAGGTTTTATAACCATTGATGACTTCAACCAATTTCATCACTGGAACTGGATTCATAAAGTGCATACCGATAACTTTATCAGGTCTGCTTGTAGCAGCCGCTATTTTAGTTAAACTAATTGATGAAGTATTTGAAGACAATATGCAATGCGCTGGAGCTGCTGCATCAATGTCTTTAAAGATTTGCAATTTGATTCCTACATTTTCAGTTGCTGCTTCAATAACCAAATCTGCATTTGATACCCCTTTAGATAGCTCAGTACTGCTTGTAATGTTAGCTATTGCTTGGTTTTTTTGATCTTCTGTGATCAATTGCTTGCCCACTTGACGGTCTAAATTTGAAGCAATTTTTTGCAATGCTTTTTGAAGCGCTGCTTCGTTGATATCGATTAATTGTACATTGAATCCCGCTAGGGCAAATACGTGGGCAATACCATTTCCCATAGTGCCACAACCAATTACAGAAATATTTTTCATGCTTTTTTGACTTGAATTATTATGGGGCAATATTACTATTTTAATTTAGGAATTTGAAATGAAACTTATTGGGTATTCGAACTCAAAAGACCTTAAAATTTATCCGTTCAACGTTTTTTTGTAGACCTCTAAGCAGCGCTTTCGGGCAAAGTCATGGTCTACGATTGGCCTGGGATATTCAAGCGTGTTGAGCTCTGGTATCCATTTTTTAATGTACACCAATTTCGGGTCAAATCTTTCGGTTTGTAACTTGGGACTGAAAATTCTAAAATACGGTGCCGCATCTACACCTGATCCCGCAGCCCATTGCCAACCACCATTGTTGCTGGCCAATTCAAAATCCAATAGTTTTTCGGCAAAATAAGCCTCACCCCAACGCCAATCAATTAACAAATGTTTGCATAAAAAACTTGCCACCACCATGCGCACCCGATTGTGCATAAATCCGGTGGCATTCAATTCGCGCATACCTGCATCTACAATTGGATATCCAGTTTTTCCAGCACACCATGCATCAAATTCTTTTGCATCATTCCGCCAAGCAATTCGGTCGTATATTGGTTTGAATGCACCTACCATGGCATGCGGGAAATGGGCCATGATTTGTATGTAGAAATCCCTCCATATTAATTCATTTAGCCATGTCTCACTTAAAGCCAATGCTTTTTTGGCCTTATCTCTGATAGAAATTGTGCCAAATCGGAAATGCAAACTTAATCGGCTCGTTGCGTCTAGCGCAGGAAAGTTTCTTGTGTCTGCGTAGTTTTTTATCAAGCTTGAATTGACTGTATTGCCAGGAAACGCAAGCATGCTGCTTTCAAACCCTAAGGATGCCATGCTCGGAATTTCGAATTTTACATTTTGTGTAAAACACGGGTAGTTTTCGGCACAATTGTAGGGGCTAAATGTATTTTCTCTAATAAGTGATTTCCATTTTTTGGAGTATGGCGTGTAAACGGTATAGGATTTCCCATCGTCTTTCAAGACTTCTGTGTAATCAAAAATACAATGGTCTTTGAACGTTTTGAACGCAATGCCTTTGCTGTTAAGCATGACTTCAACAGCTGAATCCCTCTCTTTCGCGTAAGGCTCGTAATCAATATTTGTAAAAACAGTGTCTATAGAGTAGTCCTCCACAAGCTTTTTCCATACTTCCATGGGTTTACCATGCAATACCAATAAGTCAGAATTTATTTTGTTAAGTTCAGTTTTGATGTTCTGCAGCGATTGGTAAATGAATTCAACACGGGCATCTTTCTTATTGCTTAATTTGTCAAGTATTTCAGAGTCAAAAATGAAAATAGGCAAAACACTTTTATTGCCTTTGAGTGCATGTGAAAGTGCTGCATTGTCTTCTAAACGCAAATCTCGACGAAACCAAATGATGTTTATTTTATCCATGTTGTAACAAGTTTTTAACCGCTGCTTCGCTGTTTGTGTAAGTGAATTTGAAGCCTAGCTTTTCAATTTTTTCTGAAGAAATATTTTGGTCGCAAAGCAAAAGTTCGTGTCTTTCTTTTCCGAAAATTAATCTAAGCATAAACACAGGAATATTAGGCAATAGGATAGGCCTGTGGATGCATTGAGCCACCTGATGGCTTATGTTTGCAATGGATTCAGGCTTAGGTGCAACACCATTGAAGGTTCCTGCAATCTTGTTTTCAAATAGAAAAATAAATAGTTCACACAAATCGTCAATGTGCACCCAACTGCAGATTTGCTTACCTGAACCTGGTATCGCACCTGCGAAAAATTTCATAGGGGCGGCAAGCTTCTCTAAAAAACCTCCCTGCTTGGCCAATACAATGCCAATGCGCACAATGGCAATGTTTTCAGCCTGTGGTTTAAAATTGTTTGCAGCTTGCTCCCAGGTGTTTACCAATTCGGATATGAAACCTTTTCCAACTGTGGAATCTTCCTTTAATTCATTTAAACAAATATTTGGATAATATCCACTCGCCGAGGCAGAGATGAAATACGGGATTACAACGCCTTGTTTTTTAAAGTTTTCTTGTAAAAACTCAATCGGTTCTATTCTGCTCTTAGTTAATATGAGCTTGCGTTCAGTAGTGAAATTTTTGTCAAATATGCCCGCGCCGCAAAAGTTGTAACAAGCTGAAAATCTGTTGAGGTCTATGTCTGGGAAAACACCATTTTCTGGGTCCCAAAACAGGGTTTCTATGCCGTCACATTTATTTTTTTGTGTGGAAAGAAGAACAATTTTGTAATTTCTTTGTTTAAACTTTTTAATTAGATTTGAACCAATTAAACCACTCGCTCCAGCTAGTAATATTTCAGACATAATTTAAGAACAAACCTACAACTTATAAGTTTTGTAAAAATGAAAAAGGGAAAAAAAGATTTCAGAAATAAATTGTTTATCAAAGACCTTGAAAACATCAGTGGTATCAAAGCCCACACGATTCGTATATGGGAACAACGGTACAAGATATTTGAGCCGCATAGAACAGATACGGGCATTCGTTATTACGACGAAGACCAATTGAGGTTGATTCTTAATATTTCCATTTTAAACAACAACGGCTATAAGATTTCTAAAATTGCCGAAATGGGATTGGAAGAAATTCAAGAGAAATGCCAACAACTGTCGGAAAATAGATCCAAATACGATGGGCAGATTCAAGCGCTTATCAGCACCATGATGATGTTTGATGAAAAAGAGTTTAATAAAATCTTGTCGATTAACATCCTGAAACTGGGCCTAGAAGATACCATGACCCAAATCGTTTTTCCATTTATGGAACAAATTGGATTGTTGTGGCTCTCAGGCTCTATCCACCCGGCGCACGAACACTTTATTTCCAGTCTAATCAGACAGCGTTTGTTTGTTGCAATAGATAATTTATCCATCCGTCCATCAGGAGAAGCTAAAAAGTTTTTGGTTTTTGTTCCCACCGGAGAATCGCACGACTTGAGTATATTGTTTGCCAATTACGTGCTTAGATCGCGAGGACATGAAGTGATTTACCTAGGCTCTCAAACACCGTTTGAAGACCTATACAAAATCTTTGATATCCGCAAACCCGATTATATATTCAGTATCATCACTTCCCTAAACAGCAACGTAAGTGTTCAAACCTTTATCAATAACCTTGGTAAATACTGGAAAGATACCCAAATTCTACTTTCTGGTAACCAGGTGTCAAATAAGAAAGACCTGAAGTTGGCAGACAATATTCGTGTGTTTAACCACCCTGGCGAATTGTTGGATTTTTTAGTGGAAATTAAAGAAAGCCTTAAATATAAGAACTCCATTAAAAATTTCTCTCAACAGAACAACAATAGAAACATGGGATTCTAATGCTGAGGTTTGAGAATTTAAATATTAACAGCAAGGATAAACACCTTGTAAAAAATGTTTCTTTTTCTATTGACAGGGGAGAGATATTGTCATTGGTAGGTGAATCAGGTAGTGGAAAATCCCTTACCTGTCTTTCTGTACTTTCGATTTTAGCAGAACAATTAAAAGTTTCTGGTTCTATTTTTTTTACCGATAGAAATGGAAATGAAGAGAAAATTGACAACATGGGCAATGCGAAGCGAAAGGAGTACGCATTAAAAAAAATCGCCTATGTTTTTCAAGAACCTTTAACTGCACTTAATCCTGTGCAAACCTGTGGCCAGCAATTAAAAGAAAACATTCAATTGTGCGGAATTACAGGTAAAAGCAACATAGAGGCAAGGGCCTGCGAGTTGCTTGCCGCGGTTGAACTAAACGATTTTCAAAGGGTGTTAAGCGCTTTCCCATTTCAACTTTCAGGGGGGCAGAGGCAAAGGGTGATGATTGCCATGGCAATGGCCGGAGATCCAGATTTAATTATCGCGGATGAGCCTACAACCGCCTTAGATGTCCTTTTGCAAGATGAGATTTTAGGTCTACTCAAAAAGCTTTGCATTGAAAACAAACGCAGCATGTTGCTCGTTTCCCATGACATTGATGCAGTGGCTAAGTTTTCAGACCGCATTGCGGTTATGTATAAAGGAGAAATCGTTGAAATTGGTCAAACAAAAGACATTATTCAATCGCCTCAACATATTTACACCAAAGCTTTATTGGCCTGTAAGCCAAAGCCTCAAAACAAAGGGTTTTATTTACAGACTTTAAGTGACAGTCTCGATAACCATGGTTTTAAGGCATCCGAAATTCCCCATGAAATAACCTCAGAGGAGACAATTGGCAGTCTTTCAAACTTGGTAAAAGACTACACGGATGGTACTAAAGTATACCGTGCTCTAAATGGATTGAGCTTTGAAATTAAAAAAGGCGCAAGCGTCGGTCTAATAGGTGAATCAGGGTCTGGAAAAAGCACCATTTCTAAACTAATGGTTCAATTAGAAAAGTTAGACAGCGGCAAGATTGAATTTGATTTTAAAAACAACAAACCGCTAAGCTCTAATATTCAAATGATTTTTCAAGATCCTTTCGCGGCCTTGAATCCTGCGCTAAAAGTAGGCTCCATGTTGGAAGAAGTCTTGAACAAACATCAACCTGATTTGGGTAAAACTGAAAGGGAACAAACGCTTAACAATTTGCTTGTGAAAGTTGGCTTAAATCCTGAAGATGCTCAAAAGTATCCCAACGAATTTAGCGGTGGACAAAGACAGCGTTTGTGTATAGCCCGCGCTTTGGCCGCTAAGCCAGTTTTGTTGATTTGTGATGAGTCTACCTCTGCACTCGACTTGTCTGTCCAAGCCCAGATTTTGAACCTCTTGAAAGAATTGCAGGTAACAGAAAATTTAAGTATATTGATGATTACCCATTCTATGGCTGTAGCGGCTTGGTTTTGCAATTACTTGGTACTGCTTAAAAATGGCGAAATTGTTGAACAAGGTCCAAGTAGGCAATTGATTGAAAAGTCCACAAACGAATACACCAGAGCCCTGCTTTCACATACATAAGCTCAAAAATTTGTGGTTAAATGGTTTTCTTAATTCCATGTTTCGGAAAGCTGATTACTTAAAGACTTTTATGTCATCATTTTAACTTAAGTTAAAGCTATGAAAATTAGGTTATCTTTGCAGGGATAATGGCTAAAAAGAAACTGAAAACACATAGGTTGGAGAGCGAAATACTAAGGGTTCTTACCGAAAATCAAGGTAAGATACTCAACCACAAACAAATATTCTCTCGTTTAGAATCAAGCGATTTGCCTAAAAGTGCAGAAGATATTTTGCCCATTTTGTTAGAGCTAACAGCCAGCAATAAGATTGGCCGAAAGGATACCTATAAGTTTTATAAACACAGTCCGCGTAAAACCGTTCAAGGTCAAATTGATATTACGCGCAGTGGTAGGGTGTTTTTGAAAGTAGAGGGTGTGGAGGATGATTACATCGTTAAAGATTCTCTGATCAACTTGTTGCCTTTTGATGTGGTTGAAGCTGAAGTGTCTCAAGCCAATAAAAAGAAATTAACAGCCGATGTTCTAAGCCTTGTTTCACATAGCGACCGCTTATTCGCCGGTGTTTTGTTTTTAAAACAAAATGCCTGGTTAATTCAGGCCGACAATACCCGATTTCAAACGCCATTTTCAGTTGAGCCTTCTCCATTGTTTAAGGCGGGTAACAAAGTCTTATTTAAAATAAAAGAATTTAGCCGAAACAGACATTACCCAACAGCTCAGATTTCTGAAATATTGGGTAAGCCAGGCGAGCACAAAACCGAAATGCATGCCATTCTCGCGGAATTCGGATTGCCAGAAGCGTTCACTCCGGAGGTGCAATTGGCCTCAGATTCAGTAACAGAAGAAATTACTGCGAACGATTTAAAAGGTAGAGAAGATTTTAGAAATGTTTTAACGTTCACAATAGATCCCGATACCGCTAAGGATTTTGATGATGCCATTTCGTATCAAAAATTGGAAAATGGCAATTATGAAATTGGGGTGCACATTGCAGATGTTAGCCATTATGTATTGCCTGATAGTATCTTAGATCAGGAAGCGCTTAACCGAGCTACTTCTGTCTATTTGGTGGACAGGGTAGTGCCCATGTTGCCGTTTTCATTGTCTGATATCGTTTGCTCATTGGTGCCAAATAAAGACCGATTGACCTGTTCTGCTGTATTCGAAATCAATGAAAGTTTTGAAGTCTTAAAAACCCGATTTGCAAAAACAGTTATACATTCTGACAAACGCTTTAGCTACGAAGAAGCCCAAGAAATATTAAATGGAGGCGAGGGAATACACCACGATGCGCTTGCGCATTTGAACCGATTTGCCAAGCATTTGTCTAAAAAACGCTTTGCCGATGGGGCAATGAACTTTGAGTCTACCGAATACAAATTTGTCTTGGATGACAATTTCAGACCGGTTTCATTGCAGTTGAAATTAAGACAAGATACCAATAAGCTCATTGAGGAGTTGATGCTCTTGGCCAACCGTTCGGTTGCTGAATTTGTTTATGAGCAAAAACCTAGAAAGCCATTCGTTTATAGAACGCACGATGAGCCATCCGACCTGCGATTGCAAGAGTTAAAAAGGTTTGTCGCCCGTTTTGGTTATAACATTGACATAGAAAATGAGAAAACCATTCGCCGCTCCTTGAATAAATTATCAGATGATGTGGAAGGCAAGCCTGAACAAGATGTGATAAGAACCATGAGCATTAGAAGCATGGCCAAAGCGACCTATACCAGCAATAGACCAAGTCATTTTGGATTGGCCTTCAAGCATTACACCCATTTTACCTCGCCAATAAGACGTTACCCAGATGTGATAGTTCACCGATTGTTGTTTGCCTATTTAGACGGAAAGACCATGGAACAAGCTTGCAATTGGAATATGGAAAAACTTGATTTCGCCTGTAAACAAAGTTCAAAAATGGAAATTCAAGCCTCAGAAGCTGAGCGTGCATCAATTAAATACAAGCAAGCCGAGTGGATGGAACAACAAGTTGGTAAACAATTTAAAGGGGTTGTGAGTGGAATGGCTGATTTTGGTATATTTGTCGAAATCAAAGAATATAAATGTGAAGGAATGATTCGCTTGAGCAATATACCGGGTGACCATTATGAATTTGACAGTTATATGATGGCAGTAGTAGGTAACCGAACACACCGTCAATTTAAAATGGGGGATGAAATTGATGTTATTGTAAGCGCTGCTAGCAAAATTAAACGGACCATAGATTTGGAAATTATTTTAGAAACACAAAACCACAACCAACATGTCAGAAAACATCGTCGCTTCAGATAGTTTTGAAGAATATTTAATCTCTCACCCTTTTTTAGGAAAACCTGAAAACCTTTACAATCCAATGAATTATATCATGCAATTGGGTGGTAAAAGAATGCGCCCTAAATTGCTGTTGTTGGCCTTTCAGAGCGTTAGTGAAGAATTAAATAAAGAGGTGTTTCAATTGGCACTTTCGATTGAAACATTTCATAATTTCAGTCTTTTGCACGACGATATTATGGACAATGCTCCAATCCGAAGGGGTAAGAAAACAGTGCATGAAGAATGGAATGCAGCAACTGCTATTTTAGCCGGTGATAATTTATTGATACAATGCTATGACCTGATTTTAAAAACCAGTTTGCCCAATAAAGCTGAGCTTTTAAATGAGTTTACCATTATGGCAACGCAAGTTTGTGAAGGTCAACAAATGGATATGAACTTGCCCAACCAAGAATTGATATCCGACGAGGAGTACCTGCAAATGATCCGTTTAAAAACGGCTGTTTTGCCAGCGTGCGCTTTGAAAATGGGTGCACTTGCAGCCAACGCAAGTTTGGAAAGAGCAGATGTTTTTTACGATTTTGGATTGAATTTAGGAATGGCGTTTCAATTGCAAGACGATTATTTAGATGCTTTTGGCAGTGCTGAAGAAATCGGAAAGCAAGAGGGTGGTGACATTATAGAAAATAAAAGAACCTTGCTGTATTTGCACGCCCTGCGAACGTTAACTGGAGGTGATAAGGAAGAGCTTCAATACTGGTTTAATTCAAAGCCAGAGGATGCTGCTAATAAAATTGAGCGTGTTCGGTCGTTGTTTAAACTGGCTGAAAGTGATCGATTTTTAATGGACCTTAAAGCGGATTTTGAAAGACATGCCCTAACAAATATTGATATTGCCTGCGAGGGTTCAAGTAATAAAGCCCATGTGCTTGCTTTATTCGATTTGCTAAAAACCAGAAAGGCTTAATTTCAGACTTGCTTATACTTCCATGCATTTAATCTTTATATTTGCAGCTCTACAATGATGCAAAATACGGACACACAAACTAGGAATTTTCTGCTTACAGGCAAAATCGAAGGGTATAGCTACCTTGTATTGCTTTTTATTGCTATGCCAATAAAGTATTTGTTTAAAATGCCCCAGGCCGTAAAAGTATTTGGAATGGTTCACGGCCTTCTCTTTGTATTATTCATGCTGAGCATTGCCGCATTATTAGGAACTAAAAAACTTTCTTTCAAAGGCGCTTTTTCGGCGTTTTTCTTGTCCCTAATTCCGTTTGGAACTTTCTATTTAGGAAAACTGATTAAAAAATAACATAAAAAAACCGTGAACGGATCCACGGTCTAGTTTGATGTTAAATCAAGTGTGATTGATTTAAATACCAGTTCCTGTATTTAAATAATATGACGAATGAACGTGTGGTACAAAAACCTTTTCATAGGGTTCCATGCATTCTACATCAATCAATCTAAGTATTTTGTTAAGCTTTTGGATGCTCAGTGGTTTTAAAATGATTCCTTTGATGCAAGAATACTGCTTTGCTTTTTCAATTTCTTGCTGAGAAATAGCTGATGTGAAGATAAAAGTAGGAATGGACTTACTGCCTTCCATTTTGCTAAACTGTTCTATGAACTCAAAGCCATTCATATTGGGCATGTTTAGATCAAATAAGATAAGATCGGGGAGATTCTCATTTATGTTGATGCAAAACTCTAAATGCTTTAAAGCACTATGTCCGCTATTGAATTTTTCAACATCTTTGCTGAATTCAACTTTTTGGATGACTCTATCTGCTAGGTAAATAGCGATTTCATCGTCATCAATTAACCAAATGCAATCTAACTTTTTCATATCATTATTTGTGTAAGGTGGAATACAAATATAGAAGCATGCAAGTAATTAAAAAGTGAGCGCGATTTGGAGTCGCTAGTCTTTGCTTATATATTTCTTAAATAGTGCATTTTTGCCCTTGATTTACTTGTTTTTTTTAATTTTAGGTGTTTTTACTTGGTTTTTTTTTCGTGAATTGCTTACTAAGTTTTAAATGTCAGCGCTTTATGTGCTTCAATTAGGGGTTAAAATAGACAAAAAAAGTCCCGACCTAAGGGCCGGGACTTTTAAAAATGCATTGTTTCGGTTTAGTGGTTGTGTCCACCAACACCGTGAACATGACCATGAGATAATTCTTCTTCGGTCGCTTCACGAACAGATAAAATATTGCCTTTGAAGTTTAATCCTTCATCAGCCAATGGGTGGTTGAAATCAATTTCTACTGTTTCGTCAGTGAAACTTAAAATTACACCATTCATAGGGTTGCCATTCTGATCTTGCATTGGAACCATGTTTCCTTCTTGTACAATGTCTTGAGGAACACCTGGTCCTGAAAACACATCTCTTGGAATGGTAACGATATACTCATCGTTTGAAACACCATAAGCGTTTTCTGCTGTGATGTCAAACTCAAAACTATCGCCTGCCTTTAAATTGTCTAATCCTTTGTCAAAATGTGGTAATGTTTGACCAATCCCATGTATAAAGACAAATGGGGTCTCTTCTGTTGCAGTGTCAACCACATCTCCGTTTTGAAGGGTTAAGGTATACGTTAACGAAACCACCCTATTTTTTTCTATTTGCATATTAAAATATTTTGGGGCGCAATTTCATGCCAATAATTGTAAAAATGAAATTTATTTAGCTAGGAACCCTGCGTTTTCGATGAGTAATGAAGGCAATTTAATATTTCTCCTATTTTTAGCGTAATTTCGCAGGTACTAGCACGCCATCAATATTGACTTTTAAAGATTTTAATTTCGACCTCAAACTACAAGATAGTCTCGATTCTATTGGGTTTGAAAATCCAACACCGATCCAAGAACAAGCCATCCCTCTGATTCAAGAGGGCAACGATTTAATTGCTTGTGCCCAAACAGGAACGGGAAAAACAGCTGCATTTGTTTTGCCAATTATTGATGCACTTTCTAAAAAGGAAGTTGAAACGACGTTTGCATTGATTATTGTTCCAACTAGAGAATTGGCCTTGCAAATAGACCAAGCCTTGGAAGGATTTGCGTACTTCACCGGTGTGAGCCATTTGGCCATATATGGTGGAAGCGATGGTCAAGTGTTTGCCAGAGAAAAAAAGGCTTTGGTTGAAGGTGCGAATATAATAGTTGCAACCCCAGGCCGTTTGATGGCCCATTTAAACATGGGGTATGTAAAGTTTAATGACATTAAATTCTTGGTGCTTGATGAGGCCGACCGTATGTTGGATATGGGATTCGTGGACGATATTGTTAAAATTACAACCTATATCCCAAGCCAAAGACAAACCCTTATGTTTTCTGCAACCATGCCTGAAAAGATTCGCTCTTTGGCTAAAAAGCTTTTAAACAACCCAAAAGAAATTAGTCTAGCAGTTTCCAAACCTGCAGAAGGCGTGAAGCAATTGGCTTACCTGGCCTATGATACCCAGAAAAACAAATTGATAACCTTTTTGCTCAAAAACAAAGAACACAGCAGTGTTATTGTCTTTGCTTCAACCAAACAAAAAGTTAAAGATTTAGAGCGCGACCTACTCAGAGCACATTTTAAAATTGCAGCCATCCACAGTGACCTAGATCAAGCAGAACGCGAGGATGCCTTAAGACAATTTAGAAACAAACAACTGCAAGTGTTGGTGGCCACAGATATTCTTTCCCGTGGTATTGACATCGAAGACATCAGTTTGGTTATTAACTACGACGTCCCCCACGATCCAGAAGATTATATTCACCGCATTGGAAGAACGGCTAGAGCAGAGGCAAAAGGTATGGCCATTACGTTTATCAACGACTTTAACCAGCATAAATTTGGCAATATTGAGCAAATGATTGGTTACGAAATCGAAAAGGTTCCTATGCCTGATTTTTTAGGGAAAGGTCCGGAATATAATCCATCGGCTAAACCAAAGCCCTTCAAACATCCAAGTAAATTTCCAAACAAAAGGGTGTTCAAACCAAAGGGGCCGAGAAACCATGGACCCAATAATTCGAATCCAGAATCTAAATAGTTTAATTAATTTTGGTATACAACCAATGGTTTTTTAGTGTTACTAAAAAGCTATTGCGGTATTCACCTAGATTTTGAACATTGTTGTTGTAAAACAAGGTTTCTTCATTGATGGTCTTGCTGTCAAAAGCGATTTTTAAATCGTTGTAATGAACAGTTTCTAATACCTCATTATTCAAATAGGCCATTTGCATGCGTTCAAATAAATTAATGCCAAGCTGAACTGATATGGATTTTAAAAAGGCTACACTTTTATCTATACTGCATCCGCTGGCAGTGTTCATTGACTCGTCAACAGCCAATGCGATAAATCGATTTTTTACAATCTCGAAGGAAGCTTTTAATTGATTGTTGTGTGCCGTCCAATTTTCGCAAAAGTTACGAAATAGGGGTGTGATGGCAGCGATTTCATCATCGCTTAAAGCCCGCTCGGCCTGGTAAATCCAAATTTTACTTTCGTCTCTTAATTCTTTCATTTTATTGGTGCAGTAATGAAATGATTTTATCCACTTCACCTATCATGTCATTGATTTTGAATTTCAAGTCTCTGTTGTTGCCTTGCTCATCATTAACACTGTCTGCAATGCGTTTGATTTTCATTTTCAATTCCAATTCCTTGATGCTGCTGTTTTGGATTTCGATGATTTTTTTTAATCGTTCGACCTCTTTGCTCTTTTTTGAATGCGCCAACACAATTTCTTCATTCGCTTTTTTTAGGCGGATGATTTCCAATTTAATCTCTTGAAGTCTTTGTGCTAAATGTTCCATTATTTTCGAATGATTGCGTTTAATTCTGATTCAAATGCTTGTATAAGTGAACCCATAATTGGATCAATGTCAGCGTCGCTCATGGTTTTTTCATGGTCGTACAACTCAATGCTAACACTCATCGCTTTTTGATTGCTTTCTAAAGGCTTTCCTTCATATATGTCAAAAACATTGCAAGACACAATTTTAGAACCGCCTTTTTTGTTGATGATGTTCTTGACTTGCTCAAACTTGGTTTCTTTTGAAAGCACCAAACTTAAGTCGCGTCTTACCATTGGAAACTGAGGAATCGCTTTTAAAACGAAATTTTGTTTTTGCTTTAATAGTTTGGTCCAATCGAATACCGCATAAAACACCTTGTCTTTGATGCCAAATTTTTGCAACAATGCAGCGTCCACTTCTTCAATTTTATAGTCAAACGATTTTACTGCAAACAAAGCGCATATTTTCTCGCAAATTCCTTTGATGAAGAAGTAATCGACAGTATTGGATTTTTGCTCCCAACTTTCATTGGTCTTATTGCCTGAGGCGATAACAATCAATTGGTCTTGTTCCTTGAAGCCTTTTTCTTTGTTGTTGTATATTTTACCAAATTCAAAAAAGTGGGTATTAAGTTGCTTTCTATTTTTGTTGTAAGCAATAGATTCCAAGGCGCCAAACAACATGCTTGAACGCATCACATTCATTTCGGCACTCAATGGGTTGCTGAGGTAAACTAAATTTGATTTGTCTTCGTACAATTTATCTGAGCCTAACGAATTGTTCATGATCTCCATAAATCCATTCGATTTCAACAGTTCAGCAATTTTAATTTCGCCTTTCCTTTGTTTGTTGTCCGACTTATAGTTTAACGACAATTGAAGATTTCTTTGCAATGGAATGTGTTCAAATCCATAAATGCGAATAAGTTCTTCGATAACATCTATTTCTCTTGTAACATCACTTTTGAAGCGCGGTACCTCAAGTTGGTAGGCATTGTTTTGTTTGCTTAGTGTTTTAATGCCTAAACCCTTTAATATGCTATCTATTTTCGCCTCCGGAATTTCTATGCCTGTTATTTGCAAGATTTTCTCTTTCCTCAATTCTACGTTGAAGGGCGCTAATGTATTTGGATAAATATCGTATACTTCACTGGCAATGTTGGCACCTGCAAGTTCATTCAATAGCTTGCAAGCACGTGCGATTGCATTAATGCACATTTCAGGATCGGTTCCTCTTTCAAACCTAAAGCTTGAGTCGGTGTTTAATGCGTGTTGCTTAGCTGCTTTTCTAACCACATCTGGAGAGAAATAAGCGCTTTCTATAAAAATTGTTTTGGTGTCGTTTGTTACACCCGAGTCAGCTCCACCATATACACCAGCCATACACATTGCCTCTTCTGCATTGTATATCATAAGTTCATGTCCATGCAAGGTGCGCTCTACACCATCCAAGCTTGTGAATTTTTCCTTGTTGTTGCGTTTTACAACGATTTTTTGACCTTTTATTTTGTCGTAATCAAATGCGTGAAGGGGTTGCCCCAATTCGTGTAAAACAAAGTTGGTCACATCCACAACATTGTTGATTGGTCTTAATCCAATGCTGTTTAATCTGGCTTTTAACCAATCAGGACTTTCTTTTACCTCTATGTTTTCTAAAACAATACCACTGTAACGCGGACAAGTCTCATTTTCTTCAATTTCAATTTGTATGCTTTTGTTGGTGCTCCCTTTAGGCATTTCATTGTTGTAACTTAATAAAGGAATGTCCAATACTGTCGACAATTCTCTTGCAACACCTAAATGGGAAGCAGCATCTCCACGGTTGGCCGTTAATCCAATTTCAAATACCACATCGCTTTCAACTTTAAAATAATCCCTAAGTTTTGATCCTAATTCAAGATGTTCGGGAAGAATTAAAAGACCAGCGTGGCTAGCCCCTAATCCGATTTCGTCCTCTGCACACAGCATGCCCTCACTTTGCTCACCTCTGATTTTTGCTTTTTGAATCGTGAAAGCTTCTCCAGTAGTAGGTGTAATAAGGGTGCCTACAGGAGCCACAATGACTTTAATGCCAGCAGTAACATTTGGTGCACCGCAAACAATGTTTAATAAATCTCCTTGGCCAATGTCTACTGTAGTTAAGTTTAATTTATCTGCATTTGGGTGCTTTTCGCAGGTTTTAACTTCTCCAACCACCAAGCCTCTCAGGCCTCCTTTTATAGAATCTACATATTCGTAATGCTCAACTTCTAAACCAGTTGCGGTTAAAATTGCTTCGATCTCTTCGGGAGTCTGGGTAAGCGGTATCAGGGTTTTTAGCCAGTTTAATGATATCTTCATCGGGTCTGCGAAGATAATAAATAAAAAAACAACTCAAGCAAGGGTTTAATGCACATCTTCTAAAACCCAATTGTTCAGTTAAATAATTGCTGATTGTGGGCATTTTTTCTTACATTAATTTTACGGAACTTTGCAAAACTTAAAAACATGAAATTCAAGTACTCGATTTTGTTCCTCTTGCTTGCTGCAACCATAATGCTAGCGCTTCACGCCCCGAAGCAAGAGGTGCCTAAATCTGTTGAGTTAAGTAAGGAGGAATTGGGAAAATTGTTGTTTTTTGAAAAAGCCCTTTCTCTTGATTCTACAGTCTCTTGTGCTTCGTGTCATTTGCCTCAATTTGCCTTTTCAGACACCACGGCGTTTAGCGATGGAGTAAATGGTAAATTGGGCTTAAGAAATGCGCCAGGAATAATGAATCTGCACCCCAATGAGCCTATGTTTTACGATGGTAGGGCAAAGGATTTAGTCGGCCAAGTGCACTTTCCAATTCAAGATCCCAATGAAATGAATTTGGCCATGTTAGAAGTCGTGAAACGTCTAAACAATGATAAGGAATATAAAAACTTTTTTAATTCTACATTCCACTCTGAGGCCAATGAAGCAAACATCGCTCAGGCCATTGCGGCTTTCGAATTGACGCTTCAAACATCAAACACACCCTTTGATGCATTTATGTCTGGCGATGAATCTGCAATTTCAGAATCTGCTAAGAGGGGGAGGGAATTGTTTTTAAGTGATAGAGCAAAATGTTTTGATTGTCATTTTGGTCCCGATTTTACAGGTGATGAATTTAAAAATATTGGACTCTACGATGCTAAAGAATGGGCCGATGCAGGCCGTTTTAACGCCAGCAAAGACAGCGCAGATATTGGGAAATTTAAAGTGCCAGGTTTGAGAAATGTTGGCGTAACTGGGCCCTATATGCACAATGGAAAATTTAAGACATTGGAACAGGTCATCGAGTATTACGCCAATCCATTCGCAACGGTAAAGAAACCAATTAACATGGATGCCAGTTTGTTGAAACCTATAAATTTTACGGCACAAGAAAAATCTGACCTTGTAAATTTTTTAAAATCGCTTACCGATAAGCAGTTTTTAAATCGCTAAGTAAAGCATACTTTTGCGTCTGAACCTGAATGCTTTTAGGTTCAAATATTTTATGCAAGTAAAAGACATTTGTAAGACCATTGAAGCCATTGCGCCACTTCATTATCAGGAAGATTATGACAATGCGGGACTAATCATTGGGAGCCCTGAACAAGAGGTGACCCAAATATTGTTGTGTTTGGATAGTACTGAAGCTGTTATTGATGAGGCTATTGCCAAGGGTTGTAATTTAGTTATCGCCCACCATCCACTTATTTTCAAAGGGTTGAAAAAAATTAATGGACGGAATGACGTTGAGCGAACAGTAATAAAAGCAATTGAAAATAAAATTGCAATTTATGCGGCACACACCAACCTTGACAATGTTTTGCGCCAAGGTGTAAATCAGAAATTTGCTCAAAAATTAGGATTAAAGAATGTTAAAATCTTACAAGAAAAACCAAATCAACTGGTAAAAATTGTTTTTTATACCCCAGCCAGCGCTTTGGAAAACTTAAAAGATGTTTTGTTTCATGCAGGTGCAGGCCATATTGGGCATTATTCAGAATGCAGTTTTGCGAGCGAAGGTCAAGGAACATTTAAGCCTGAAATAGGGGCCAATCCCACATTGGGCGAAATTGGTAAACGGGAGCAAGAAAACGAATATAAAGTTGAAACAGTTGCGCCATTTTTCATGGCCAATAGGGTGGTATCTGAACTCAAAAAAGCACATCCATACGAAGAGATGGCATTTGAAATTATACCACTAACAAATAATGACCAAGGAATCGGTGCTGGGGTGATTGGAGAATTGGAAAACAGCATGAACCCAGCTGATTTTTTGAATTTCTTGAAAAAAAGTTTAAATTTAGAGGTCATCAAGCACACAAGTTTTGCCAAGGAAATTAAAAAAGTCGCACTTTGTGGGGGCTCTGGAAGTTTTTTATTGGGTAGTGCAATGTCCTCAAATTCAGATGTTTATATTACCGCAGATGTGAAGTATCACGAATTCTTTGATGCAATTGGAACACTCATGTTTTGTGATATTGGACACTATGAATCTGAAATTTCAACTTTGGAACTATTTTATGAGGAAATTCAAGATAAATTTCCTAATTTTGCGGTCCATTTTTGCGAAACATCCACAAACCCAATCCATTATCATAAGTAAACCATGGTAGATTTATCAATAGAAAAAAAACTAAAAGCCAT
>CANFXY010000025.1 GCA_947451105.1 Bacteroidota bacterium
AAAATGCTAAACACACCCATTGGTGCCTTTACTCGACTGAAAATTTCAATATAACTTTCGTTCATCTCATCAGACAAACTGTTTACCAAGTCACCTGTAAAGAAAATAATATCTGGCTTTTCTCTCATCAACATTTCAACCCCTCTTTCAACCGCTTTTTTATCCCAAAAACTACCAGAATGTATATCACTCAGATGACCGATTTTTAAACCTTTAAACCCTGCTGGTAAATTCTTTAATGCAACGTCCTTTCTATGGATTTTATAATCGTGGGCGCCTTTAACAATCCCATAGCCCAAACCAGTAAAAGTTAAGAAGCCAATACCCGCACTCACTTGTGATATAAAGGTTTTTCTTGAAACCAAATTTGCACCACCTTTCTCTTCTGGATGTGCGATTTGTGGAGCAAAAAGAGATGTAACCTTATGGAAAATTCTATACAAATCTTCCATTAAAAGAGGAATAATCATTAAGACTTTTGCAAAAAACAAGGCAGCAAAAAATCCTGTAACAAAGACATAGATAAATCTTGGTGCGTGAACCAAGAATCCACCCATAGCCAAAAAGGCCATGATGTAAAAAGAAATATTCACCACCCAATAGGCTATGCGTATACCTTTTCTAAAACCTTGACTCGAATCGGCGGTCAAAGTTTTAACAGCTTGGTAGGCATAAAAATCAAAAATCAAGATAAACGCTACCATGAAAGATATGCGCAACATGAAAGGAATTAAAGAGGTCACTGATTGAAACATAAACTAGTAGTCAAACCTACGCATTTTTTGATTGCTAATATTTAAGATTTGGTTATATTTCTTTAAAACCTCAATACTTTTCGAGAAAACACCTTCCTCACGGTTTATTATTCTTGATCTTCCTTTTTCTCCAAACAATCTATAAGCCAAAGCGGCTTTCAAATGCTTGCGGATAATGTCTGCAGTTTTCGTAGAATATTTTAAATCGCGTAAATATGAGATTTTTTTAGCCACTGCTATAAAACGCAGCACATCAGATTGTGAAATATTAAATTCATTCTGAAAACCAATTTCATTTGATAATAATTTACTTTCCCTTTTTAATATTTCTGACATGTAATCTAAAATATAGATATCAAAAATGCGGCTGTAAAACAGACCTGGCATCAGCATTTCTATTTCTGTGCTATCCGCTATGGTGTCGCGTAAAATGATATCAGGTCGAATACCTCCACCAGCAGTTAATAAACGCCCATGCTTGCTAAAAAATTCTTTTTTTATGGTGGAGTCAAGGTTGGGATTTAAGGTGTCTTTGTTCTGGTCGCGGATATAGATTTCGTTTCTGTATTTCTCTATGTCTTTGTTGTAAGCCTTTTGAATGCTTCTTCCACTAGGCGTATAATATCTTGCTATGGTTAAGCGCAACATAGCCCCATCCGACAATCTAAATGGTTCTTGAACCAAGCCTTTTCCAAATGAGCGGTTGCCAATAATTACCGCCCTATCATTGTCCTGCAAAGCACCTGCTAATATTTCACTGGCAGATGCAGTATTGTGGTTGATCAATAAAACCAATTTACCATCTTTAAATCCACCATTCCCATCGGCACGGTAGTAATTTTTATTTCTATGAAAACCGAAAGTATAGGAAATTACCTCATCTTTTTGAAGAAACTCATTTGCAATCGCAGAAGCTTCACTTAACAAGCCTCCTCCATTGTTGCGCAAATCCAGAATCAAGTCCTTCATGCCTGCCTCTTTTAGGGCATTCATCGCTTTTAAGAATTCTGAATGTGTATTGCTGCTGAAGCGTTCAAGCCTAATATAACCAAGGGTTTTATTAACCATATAAAACACTTCTGAACTATTCATTACAATGTTTTCTCTAGCGACTACAAAGTCTATATATTTATTGTTGCTGCGTCTGAATACCTTAAGTTTTAATTTACTTCTGCCGTCACCTTGAATAGCCTCTTGCAATTCGGTGCTGCTCATTGAATCTGTAAGCTTTACTTTTCCTGCATACAACAAACGGTCGCCCGCCTTGATACCAGCCTTCTCTGCTGGTCCACCTTCACTGGTATTAAACACAAATAAAGTGTCACTAAATTGAATGTATTCTATGCCCAATCCCTGATAATTGCCGCGGATTTGGCGGTCGTTTATTTCACTTAGTTGGGCGGGGATATAAGAACTATGGGGATCTAGTTGTGAGAGCAAATAGTCTATGGCATTTTCTTCCAATAAATCTATTCTTGTGCTGTCTAAATAGTCCTTGTCGATGATATCAAATATTTGAGAAAATCTATCTTTTTTCTCTTTGTTGATATTCATTCCTGAAAACAATCCAACAGACAAAACCAAGGCAAAAATCAAAGGCCTTAAGGCAATGCTTTTTGAATTTTGAATTTCAGGCTTTTCTGTTGACATCGAAAAATTATAAAACGTTGAGCAATTGCTCTTTTATTTTTTCTAGCTCTTCTTTCATCAATACAACCGCTTGTTGGATTGGGAAATAATACGCTTTACTTCCCATGGTATTGATTTCTCTACCCATTTCCTGTGCTATAAAATTCAACTTTTTACCGTTGGCATCTTTCTCTAAACACTCAATAAAGAAGTCTAAATGGTGGTATAATCTGCTCTTTTCTTCAGCAATATCATACTTCTCTAAATAGTAAATAATTTCCTGCTCGAAGCGGTTGTGGTCCACGCTAACATCGTCTTTGTTGTCGTTGAGCGACTGTAAGAGCTTCCCTTTAATGCTTTCTCTTCGTGGAATTTCCTCCAATTCAACCGTTTTAACATAATTGCGTATTTTGTCTACGCAAGCAATTAAGTACAAACCTATGGTATTTCCTTCTTGCAATCTAAAGGCATCAAAGCGTTCAAAAGCTTCGTCAACACTCGATTTCACCATCATCCAATCTTCCTCTGTTGAAACATTTTCCTCATATTTTATTACATCTGGAAATGCAATAATGGTATTCATTAAATCATTGCTTTGAATATTTAATTCAGATGCTAGGGTTTGAATTTTTTCGTAAAACGATTTAGCCAAAGGCAAATTCAAGCTTAAGTTGTCATTAAGCGAGCTTCCATTTTTCTTTTCAGCTATTATTTGAACAGAGACCGAACCACGGTTGATTTTATTGCTAAGTACTTGTCGAAGCTCAATCTCTTTGTCTTTAAAAGATTTTGGCAAACGAAGATTAAGATCAAAAAATTTATTGTTTAATGATTTGATTTCCGTCTTAAGTTTCCATTGTTCGTTTTCGATTTCGTATGAACCGAAACCCGTCATGCTTTTGATTTGTACCATTGTATTTTTGTTGATGTGATGAATACGCCTGCAAAAATCAACATAATTGATAATATTTTGTGCATGCTAAGTTCATCTTTTTTAAGAAGCACCGCAATTATAGCGGCAAGAATTGGTTGCAAGTATATATAGGCCCCAACCAAGGTCGGTCCAGCTTTTACAATTGCCCACGCATTTAATAAATAGGTGACAAAAGTTGTAAAGACAATAATAAATAAAATTTCAATGATGATTTTTGTATCCATCAAGGCAAATTTTGCTTCCGTTAATTCTCCTATTCCAAATGGCAATACCAAAACGGTGCCAATTAAAAATGTATACTTTGCAACTGTTATTGTGTGATAATGAACCAATAACTTTTTTATAAAAACCAAATAGGCTGCATATGAAATGGCATTTAAAATAATTAAAGTGTCTCCAGCCAATGTTTGACCCGAAAAGCTGAATGTTTTACCAGCCATTAAAACCAAGCAACCCAAACTTGCCAACAAAACCCCAATTACCTGGGATAGTAACAATTCTTGTTTGTTAATAATGACATTCAAAATCAAAACGAAAATTGGTGTTGCCAACATTAATACGGCACCATTAATTGGTGTGGTTATCTCAAGACCTTTAAAAAACATTAACATGTTGGCTGCCACCCCAAAAATACTGCATGCGAATATCCTCAATCCGTGTGCTTTCCAATCTATCTTTTCACTTTTAATGGCCAATGAAGCAATCAAAAATAAAAAAGCTGCACCGGAAACCCTTAATACAATAAATCCAAATCCTTGCAGAAAGTAGGGCATGATGTCCTTAACCAAACTGAAAGTTACAGCATATATGAACGAAACCGTAAAAAGTGCAATGTGAACGCTAAAATTCTTATTCAAGTTTTAGTTATTAGGATTTTCTATGAATAACACCAGCCATCGGTTGAGCAGTAGGCATAATGGTCATCTCATTTATATTTACGTGTTCAGGTCTGTTCAACATAAACCAAACAGCTTCGGCAACATCTTCTGCAACCAAATTTTCAAACCCTTTGTATACCGTTGCGGCTCTTTCAGCATCGCCTTCAAAACGCACCAAAGAAAACTCCGTTTCCACCGCGCCTGGATGAATGGCTGAAACCTTTATTGGATATTTGCTTAAATCTAAGCGCATGCTTCTGTTCAAAGCATCAACAGCATGTTTGGTTGCACAATATACATTGCCATTGGCATAAACTTCCTTACCTGCTATGCTGCCAACATTGATTATATGTCCATTCCCATTCTTAATCAACAATGGAACAACGTTTTTAGTGACATATAATAATCCTTTAATATTGGTATCAATCATGGTATCCCAATGTCTAAAATCACCATCTTCAATCGAAGATAGTCCCATGGCCAAACCTGCATTGTTAATTAAAACACTTATTTGGCTCCATGGCTCTTCCAATGACTGAACAAATTCTTCTACCTCGGTTCGATTTCTAACATCAAAAACTGCAACTTTACAAGGCACTTGAAACTTTGAATCAATTTCATTTTTTACTTCTTCTAGGCGGTCTTCTCTGCGACCAGTTAAAATTAGTCCATATCCATTCTTGGCCAAAATCATTGCACAGGCTTTTCCAATGCCTGAACTTGCTCCCGTTATTAACGCATATTTGGTATTCATAAACTAATTGCAAAAATAGGTAAATCTTTTTGGGGGCTAGAGGCTAATTTATTGTATTATCGTGGAGAGAAAACATGAATCCGGAATTGTATATCCTTGGATCTAGCAGTGCTACTCCGACAAGAGAGCGCCACCCAAGTGCACAAATTTTAAAAATTGAAAGTGAGAAAATCCTAATAGATTGTGGGGAAGGCACACAATCTCAAATGATAAAATATGGCATAAGACATACTGGTATTAACACCATTTGCATCAGCCATTTGCACGGTGACCACTATTTTGGATTAATTGGTTTAATCTCTACAATGAGCTTAATGGGAAGAACCCAAAGCCTTCGCTTAATTGGCCCTCCAGGACTCAAACAGATACTAGAACTTCAAATAGAGCAAGGCGGTATGTCTTTAAAATTTGAATTGATTTTCATACCAACCAGTATGGACAAATTTGAAAGAATATACGAGACAGATACATTTGAAATAAAGACCTTTCCTTTAAAACATAGAATCCATTGTACGGGATTTCTGATTTCAGAAAAAAAGAAAGAAAGGAATTTAAATATTGAGCGCGTTAAAGAATTAAACATTCCAGTTAACGATTATAAAAAAATTAAACTAGGTGAAAATTTTACCAATGGGCATGGTGAAACAACAATGAATGAAGATTTAACCTTTGACCCGCCTGCTCCAAAATCATATGCATATTGTTCCGATACAATTTTCGATCCTAGCATAGCTGAATATGTAAAGGATTGCAATTTGCTTTACCACGAAGCTACCTATATGAGGAACTTAGAAGACCGCGCTGAAATGTATTTTCACAGCACCGCCGAACAAGCGGCAAAGATTGCAAAACTTGCAAATGCCGCCCATTTAATCATCGGTCACTTTTCTTCTCGCTACGACCATCTTGGACCCTTGCTTGAAGAAGCCAAATCCGTTTTCTCTAAAACTTCACTAGCCATTGAAGGCGAAAAGCACCTCGTTAAAATTCACAACGGTTAAATTCAAATAACAGACTCTTTGGCACTTGGCTAAAATAGTAGTAATTTTGAATTTTAATTTAAAACATTGAAACCTGCAGCACTCATCAAAAAATCTAAGCAGTTAAAAATTGCTAGAAGCGTTATACCTTATGAACAGGTACAAAGCGTGCTCTTAATTTGGGATGCCAGTCAAAGCAGAACCGACATCGAAGAATTAAAAGTATTCGGTCATGAACTGCGCAAAAGTGGCAAAAACATAAGTTTCTTAAGTTTTCATCCCATTAAAAAGCTGAGTGCAGATATGCAGCCTAATGAACTGCATAAACTTTGTTGCAAAGCAGATTTTAATTTTTTTGGCGCTCCAAAAAGCAAGACTTTAAAAGACCTATTAAACCAACCTTTCGATCTATTGATAAACGGTTGTCTTACTGAAAATGACTTTTTAAAAACCATTGCAACCTATACCAAAGCAAAATTTAGAATTGGTCCTTTTCTAGACCAAAATGACACTAATTTTTACGAAATATCAATAAAACCTAATGGGGCTAACCCTTGCGAAAACTACCTTATAGAAACAGGTCGTTACTTGCGTAAAATTATATAAAAACATGGCACATTCAATCTCACAACAATTCAGAGGCACCGGCGTTGCACTAATAACTCCTTTCAATAACGACTACAGCATTAATTTTGATGCTTTAAAAAAACTAGTAAGACATCAAATCGATGGGGGCACCAACTACCTAGTTATACTTGGTACAACAGGTGAAAGCACTACTGTTAACAAGGCTGAAAAACAAGCCATACTTGATTGTATCAGAACAGAAAACAATGGTAAATTGCCTTTAGTTCTTGGTGTTGGTGGAAACAATACTTTAGAAGTTGCTGAAACACTTAAAAACCAAGATTTCGATGGTATTTCTGCCGTATTAAGTGTGAGTCCGTATTACAACAAACCAAATCAAAAAGGCATTGTACATCATTACAAATACCTTGCAGATGCTTCTCCTTTGCCTATCATACTTTACAATGTACCAGGCAGAACCGGAAGCAATGTTGGTGTTGAAGCAACTTTAGAATTGGCAGAACACCAAAATATTTTAGGCACCAAAGAAGCGAGTGGGAATTTTTCACAATGCATGGAGATTATCAAACACAAACCAGCAAATTTCTCAGTAATTAGCGGTGATGATGCTTTTACCCTTCCGTTTATATCCATGGGTATGGATGGTGTTATCAGTGTAATTGCAAATGCTTATCCTAAAGAATTTAGCACCTTAATTCAATTGGCTTTGGAAAGTAAATTTGAAGCAGCGAGAGAATTACACTATAAATTACTTGATGCAATGAATGTTATTTTTGCAGATGGCAGTCCAGGTGGAATTAAAGTTATTCTTAAAGCATTAAATATTTGTGATACCACTGTGCGTATGCCTTTGCATGATGTAAGTGACAACGTGCGTCAGCAATTGCTGAATGCAATGCTTAAATAAACTTTAATAAACTTCTTTACAATAAAAATGCCCAGATATATCTGGGCATTTTTAATTTCATCTTATATTTATACCTACCAAAAATTATAAATCCTCTTGGTTCCATCAGTTCCCAGTCCTTCTATCTGCATGCGCCCATCGGCATTTTCTAACGCTGAAATTAAAGTGCTTGGATCTTCACAAATTTTCCCATTGAATTTTAAGAAAATAAATCCATCTTCAATGTTCATGCTGTTAAGCAAACCGCCTCTAATGTTTTTAACTTTAACACCACTGGTAATTTTATATTTCTGCTGTTCAACTTTAGAAACTGGCGCAAAATCAGCACCAAGCTTATCAGAACTAATAAACTTATTGGTTTCTAAACTTGTTTCACCATCTTGATTGGTTAATACCATAGTGGTTTCCTTTTGCACACCATTGCGCATATAAGTGATTTTGATTTTATCACCTGGTCGGTAATAAGACATGTGTTCATCAAAGCCTGATTTACCCGTAATGGCTTTGTCTTGAATTTTCACAACAACATCCCCTTTCATTAAACCTGCTTTACTTGCAGGACTCTCATCGTAAGACATTTTGATTAAAGCCCCATCGGTGGTCTTATTCACCTTTTCACTCATCTCATCAATCTCTTCTGCTTCAATTCCAGAATAACCTCTTTGAATTTGTCCGAAATCAATTAAGTCTTTCACCGCCTTTGCTACAATGTTTGCAGGTATAGCAAATCCATAACCTGAATAACTTCCGGTTTGACTAAAAATAGCGGTATTTATTCCCACCAATTCTCCATTTAAATTCACCAAAGCGCCACCACTGTTTCCTGGATTAATCGCAGCATCTGTTTGTATAAACGATTCAATAGGAAATTGGTTGTTTACCACATTGATGTTTCTTCCTTTTGCACTAACTATACCCGCGGTAACGGTTGAGGTTAAATTAAATGGATTCCCTACAGCTATAACCCATTCGCCTATTTGCAAATCGTCTGAATTGGTCATCACTATAGCAGGTAAATTGCCTGCTTCAATTTTTAACAAAGCCAAATCCGTTGAAGGATCTGTGCCAATTAATTTTGCCGTATAGGTTTTCTTTTTATTGTTTAAAACCACTTCAATGTTTTGTGCATCTTTAACCACATGCAAATTGGTAACGATGTAACCATCTTTACGAACGATTACACCACTGCCGGTGCTGCTCACCTGACCGATGCTACCGAAAGGGTCCCAACCATCAAAAAACATCCCAAACGGATTGCGCTGCTGCATCATGGCTGTGGTCTTAATAAAGACTACACTTGGTGTGCTGACCTTGGAGGCCAAAACAAAACTTAAATTCCCATCTGCCACATTTCCATTGTAAGATGCCAGCAGTCCTTTTAATTCATTCTGCACCAAGATTTCTTTTGATTCTTGATGCATATAATTTGTAAATACATACGCTCCTAAAGTTCCACAAACCAGAGCTAATACGGCGTTTAAAACTGTTTTTTTCATGAATCTATGTGGTGATATCTATTACTATTTTTATTCTAATTTCGGGATTGTTGGGGTCGTTGGTATATACGGTAATATACTTGGTATGAGAGGCAATTGATTGGTTCACGGTATCAATGGTTAAAACCAATTGCAAACTTTCTCCGGCTTCTAAAATTTGTTTTGCTATTTTATAACTGATACATGAACAGTTCGGCAAAATAGAATGCAGTTTTAATGGCGACTTACCCGTATTAGTGATATTAATGGTATAAGAAAATTTTTCTCCTGCCGAGTGTTTGCCCAAATCAATAACCCCTCTTGGATCCATTTTTATTGAAGGTGCATTCTTCAACTCCTTTTTACTCAATTTCGAAAAATCTTCCTTCAAATTGGCATGTACATGAAGTATTTTAGTTGAGCCATTGGGGTCATCTGTAATCAATCCAAAACGTCTTCTAATTTCACCATAAGGCCCCAATTTACTTGCATCAACGGTTATGGTAATGGTGATTGAATCATTTACATCAATTAAACTATCGCCTACATTTACATCAATATATTCTGGGGTCTCAATTTCATAAATTCGGATTGGATAACCCATATAATTAAATGCTTTATATTTAAATACCCGCTTTTCTGTGTTGAGCAATGTGTTCAACTCGGCCATGGTGGTGGTAAATGCCAAATTGGAATAGGTTGTTGAGTAATCACTTGGTCTATTGGCCAAATTAGCCTCTGGAATTACATAGCCTGTAATCATTAGACTTTGAAACAAATCCGTGTTGTTGTTAAAATACACAAACACATTTTTATGGAATTCACCGCCACGACCACGCGTTCCGTATATGGCTTTTACATAACCTGTATCTCCGGGTTGAATGGTGTCTTTAATATATTCAGGGGTTGTACAACCACAACTGGTCTCAACTTTTGAAATCCAAATTGGACTGTTGCTAATGTTCTTAAAACTAAAAACAGCAATAGCATTTTCACTTTCTTCTTTTACATTGCCAAATTCATATAGGAGTTTTTTGAATTTTACAGTGGTATTTATTTGAGCATTCAACAAATTTTGAAACACTAAAAAAAGCAACACAAAGCCTAATTTTTTCATATTAATCATTCCTTCAAATTTCATACAAATTTTATCCTTAAGAGCAATAATTTTTTTAAAAGGTTGCTTAATCCTGAATATCTTTGCAAAAACAATGCTTAATAAGAACCTAGATGCGGATGCTGACAAACTAAGTCAAACTGACAGAGACATTGAAAAAGTGCTCCGTCCAGCCCAATTTGATGACTTTGCAGGCCAAGACAAAATCTTGGACAATTTAAAAGTATTTGTGAAAGCAGCTGTGCAGCGTGGGGAAGCACTCGACCACGTTCTATTGCATGGCCCTCCTGGTTTAGGAAAAACCACCTTGGCCAACATTATCGCCAATGAACTTCAAAGCAACATCAAAATAACCAGCGGTCCCGTACTCGAAAAACCAGGTGATTTGGCTGGATTGCTTACCAACCTCGAAGAAGGCGATGTTCTATTTATTGATGAAATACACCGTTTGAGTCCTGTCGTTGAAGAATACTTGTATTCAGCAATGGAGGACTATAAGATAGATATTGTTCTTGACAGTGGCCCTAGTGCCCGTTCGGTTCAAATTACTTTGGCTCCATTCACTCTAGTTGGTGCAACAACAAGGTCTGGTTTATTAACCTCTCCACTCCGCGCCCGTTTTGGAATCACCAACAGATTAGAATATTACAACACCGACCTATTGGCTAAAATTGTTACCCGTTCTGCCGGCATTGTTAAGGTTCCTATTGTAAATGAAGCTGCTTATGAAATTGCAAGAAGAAGTAGAGGAACCCCGAGGATTGCCAATGCTTTGCTCAGAAGAACCCGCGACTTTGCTCAAATTAAAGGCAATGGTGAAATTACATTAGAAATTGCGAAATATGCCTTGGAAGCCTTGAACGTAGATGCCAATGGCCTCGACGAAATGGACAACCGCATTTTAAGTACCATCATTGATAAATTTAAAGGTGGTCCTGTTGGTATTAATACCATTGCTACTGCTGTTGGTGAAGAAGCAGGAACCATTGAAGAAGTATATGAGCCATTCTTAATTCAAGAAGGATATTTAATGAGAACTGCAAGAGGCAGAGAGGCCACAGAATTGGCATTCAAACACCTTGGCAGAATTCATTACAACAAAGGACACGAGCTGTTCTAAAAGTACTGGGACTTAAATTTCTCAAACGAAATTCTACAATTTTCAACCCAATGGGAATGGTCGCCATCGTCTGATACCCATTTGTATGCAGAAAACTTTACGCCAAATTTTCTACATGCTTTTGCCATCGCATAGCATTCCATATCAAATACCGAATTTGATTTTACACTGTCCAAATATTCATCAGAATATTTGTTCTTTTGATTTTGATCGTAAAAATAGTCGGTTGAAAAACAAGAAAACTCTGAATCTTGATCTATCTGAATAAATGGTTCTACAGGTTCAAAAGGCGATAAGCCATAATCGCAAATTGGCCTAGCATCAATGTCTTGGTATACCTTGCCTATTTTTAATATCTCACCATAATGGTGGTTTAAGGAGCCACAAGAACCAATATTTATGATTTCTGTAAACCCTTTTTGTATGCACTCAAAAACACCCATAGCAGCATTCAACTTTCCTACCCCACAAACTACCACAGGAATTCCATTTACATTATCCGCATGGTTTAATTCTTCCCCTACAGCCACCAAAAACACCTTACTCATAATCGATAATGCTTTTCACTGACTGATCTGAATTTAAAAACTTCAAATTAATAAGAACCAATTTATCTTTTACGGTATATCCTGCATTTTTCGCCAATTCCTCTGCAGCATTCATGGTTCCACCTGTCGCTAAAACATCATCTACAATGACCGCAGTTCCTTTTCCATGTTTGATTTCCAAGGTATCCGTCCCGTATTCTAATTGATATTCTAAAGCTATTTTGGGTGGTGGTAATTTTCCCTTTTTGCGGCACAACACCAAACCACCACCAAAGTGTATGGATAAAGCAGATGCAAAAATAAAACCCCTCGATTCAATGCCTATCCAGTAATCAGGTAATTCAACCTTCTCACCCATCAAGATTACTGCTTCCTTAAAGTATTTAGATTTTAACAATTGGCTGATGTCTTTAAAATTGACACCTGGAATTGGAAAGTCTGCAACTTCTGAAATCTCATTTTTTATTTGCTCCAACATTTATTTAGTACTTTTATTTTTTTCAATTGCTGATAATACCATTTCAGTTGCCCCAGAGTTTACCTCTATAAAGCTTTTGCAAGCTAATGTATATTGCTGTTTTTCACTGCTCTTTGAAAAGTGCGATAAGGCTTCTTCAAAGTCAGTCAGATGATGCACCTGCTTTGCAACTCCGGCAGCTAAGGCCAATTTAGCTTCAGGGTACTTTTTTGTATTTGGGCCAAACAATACTGGAACACCATACGCCAGTGCTTCTAAAATATTGTGCAAGCCTTTGCCAAAAGCACCACCAATAAAGGCCATATCAGCATACAAATAAGCCGATGCCAAATGGCCAATGGTATTCATCACCATGACATTCGATTCAAGCATTTCATTATTGGTATACAACTGTGGATGGTAATCAGAAAATCTATTTACAATATCGGCTATATGTTCTTCTGATACATCATGAGGAACAATTAAAAATTTATATCCATGATCAGGATTCTTTAGGTAAAACGCATGAAGTATGCGCTCTTCTTCTGGCCAACTGCTACCCAAAATAATGAGTTGTTTGTTTCCTTTAAATTGAGCAATTTTTTCATTTTTTTGAGCCAATGAAGACAGCTGTTTTACCCTGTCATATCGAGTATCACCAGATAAAACCACATTCTTTATACCTTTAGATTCCATCAAGTCAAAAGTGTTTTTATCTTGTACAAATATGCCCTTATATTGAGGAAGTAAATTGAATAAAAATTTGCCCAAATTTTTGAATAGAAATTGCTTCTCTCTGAATACCGCTGAAATTAAAAACACAGGTGTGCCCATTTTAAACAATGCTTTCAAATAAAAGTACCAGATCTCATACTTTACAAAAATTGCCACATCAGCTTGTAGGTAGTTAAGCACCCTTTTAGCAGTCTTAGGACCATCCAAAGGCAAATACATTACAAGATCTGCTAAAGGATAATTGTGCCTTTGCTGGTATCCGGATGGCGAAAAAAAAGTTACAACTATGCTGTTGTTGGCACTTTTACTTTTCAATGCTTCCATCAAAGGTCTTGCCTGCTCAAATTCTCCCAAACTGGCACAGTGAAACCAATACCTTGGCCCTTTTTTTTCTAGAGGTTCACTAGGAATGCCTCGAAGTTGAGCTTCTAAAAATTGCTTGGTTTTACCTTTTTTAATCAAAGGATTTACCATCGGAATTAATCCCTTTATGATACTAATTATGCAACGGTAAACTAAAGACATATTTATTCGAAGAACCGCTCCTCGTCACCTTTTTTATTGCCTGCTTGTCTACCCGAAAGGGAAATCATAATGCCAATCTTAAGCCCTAAAAGCATGTCATTGCGCAATTCTGTATCTGCTTGTCTTGTATCATAGTTGTACGAACGTCTGTTCTTTGTGAATCCATTTAACAATTCCATTCCGGCATAAAAGTTCATTCTACCTTTTGGATCTATACGCTGATACCCTACAAATCCACGAAGCATTAAACCATTTGTTAAACGGTCATAACCCTTGTAATAGTTGTTTTCCAATTGTGGCAATACTGTTCTTTGAAACGTGAATTTAAGTTTGTGTTGCATGAAACCTAAACCACCTGTTATCAATAGCCCTGAATTGCGTTCAAAACTCCCCAAAGGAATTATTTTACCAAAATCAACATGCCAATTATATCCCCTTTCATACATTCTAACGTCTGCATAGGTGCCCGTATTGTCAATCAATAATCCACCATTGCCTATCATAGAATCCAATATTCCACTTTCTTTAACCTGTCCTGAAAAGATCGTGTTAACACCACCTTGTACCTGGAAGTTTTTACCAAATTTATATGCAAGGGTAAATCCAACTGAATTGCTTCCACCAAATCGTTTGCTCAGAATACCAATAGGCGCTTGCCGACCGTAATTCATACACAACAAAACAGTGTTTCGGTAATTGCTGTGTTTGCTTGAGAAAACCGCCGTCGTATCAGCAGAGAATGCCCACAGCGGACATAAAAATAAACAAATAATTATCGCTCTAAAATTGTACACATTGCAAATATACAAAAAAACAATCTCAGTCGATAAATCCTATTCGGAACTAGGCCAACTGACCGTTCACATACACAGAATAGCTCACATTTGAGCCGTATTCTAGGGCTTTCGAAACAGAACAGTACTTGGTAAATGAAAGTTCAGCAGCGCGTTTTGCCTTATCCAAATCAACCGCTCCTTTTATTAAAAACTTAACTTCTATGTCTTTGTAAACTGAATGGTCTTCAACCTTTATGCTGTCACTTTCTACCTCAACTTGAAAATCTTGAATGTCTTGTCTTTGTTTTTTCAAAATAGAAATAATATCAATGGCACTGCAACCACCAATCGAAACCAATAACAATTGCATGGGGCGCATGCCTTTATGGTGACCGCCAATATTCTCTGACCCATCCATCAATAAGGTATTGTTGGTGTCATTTGTAGCCTCCATTAAAAAGTCGTCGTCGATGCGTTTAATATTTATTTTCATATCCTTTATAGTGATGCAAAATAAGATTTTAGATTTCTCTTTTCAAGTGACAAACATCACAAATAAAAACTGCAGACCATTATTCGCCTTACAAAGAATCAAATGGATAGTATTTCATGGGGTGGAAAACACCCCATGAACATTTAAAATAAAAACTATAGAAATATGACTCACTTAGTAAATAAACATTAGGGTAACAATTTATGGGGTGGAAAACTCCACATAAACATCTAAAGAATCATTTGGGTCACGATTCATATGGTGGAAAACACCACATGAACAGTTAATTACTCATGAAGCAGGAAACACCTCCAACATATGCCTAGGTTTAAGCGTGGGTATTATGCAGTTTGTAGTAGTAGCCTTGTTTAGATAGCAGTTCTTGGTGGTGACCTCTCTCAACAATACGGCCTTTATCCATTACAATAATTTCATCTGCATCTTGAATGGTACTGAGTCTATGCGCAATTACCAAGGTGGTTCTACCCTGACGCAAATGATCGAGTGCTTGTTGAACCAATTTTTCACTTTCATTGTCTAAAGCTGAAGTGGCTTCATCTAAAATCAATATTGGGGGATTCCTTAACAAAGCCCTAGCTATAGCCAATCTCTGTCTTTGTCCTCCACTCAACTTACTTCCACGTTCGCCAATAACCGTGTCAAATCCATGTTCAGTTGCCATGATGAATTCATAGGCATTGGCCAATTTAGCGGCTTCTTCAATTTCCTGTATCGTATGGCCTGTTTGCCCAAACAAAATGTTATTGCTGATGCTGTCGTTAAACAATATGGCTTCTTGGGTTACAATTCCCATCAGCGATCGCAAATCGTCTATCTTATATTCGCGTATGTCTCTGCCATCAATTTCTATAGCGCCTTCAGCGACATCGTAAAAACGAGGCAGCAAATCAGCCAAGGTACTTTTACCGCTTCCACTGGAACCAACCAAAGCAACTTTTTTATTTTTAGGGAGTTCAAAACTAACACCATCCAAAACCTTTTCGGTTTTGTAGGCGAATGAGATATTCTTATAAGAAATTCCAGTTCTTAGTTCAGAAATAGAAACAGGATTTGCTTTCTCAATGATCTTGATATCCGTGTTCAATATCTCTTCATAACGGTCCATACCAGCGGCTCCCCTTTGCACCATTGGAAAGGCTTGAGACAATTGTTTGAAAGGTGGAATGACTTGACTAAAAATTGCAAAATAAGCCAAGAATGCAGAACCAGCAATTTCGCCATTGAACACCATATTGCCACCAAACCAAAGCAAAACGCCTGCTACAAAAATGGCTAAGGTCTCAGAAATCGGTGAGGCCATATCACCTCTGTGGTTTACTTTAATATTTGCCGTGGTAGATCTGTTGTTTAAATTTTTAAACTTCAATCGAAACACCTGCTCGACCACAAAAGCCTTAATGATTCTTATGCCACCTAAAGATTCTTCTAAAAAGGATAAAACTGTACTTTGTTCTTCTTGGTTGCGTTTTGATTTGCGCCTCAACGATTTGCCCAATAATGCGATTGAACCCGCAGCCAATGGAAGTAAAATAATCACATACAAGGTAAGGGTTGGACTCATGTAAACCAAGGTTCCTATATAGAAAACTATACTGACAGGCTCCTTGAAAATTGCTTCCAAAGAGGCCATCAAACTCCATTCAACTTCTTTCACATCATTGCTCATGCGCGAAATAATATCGCCCTTGCGTTCGTCACTAAAATAGGAGATGGGTAAGTCTAAAATTTTATCATACACCCTCTTGCGTATATCTTGAATAACACGGTTTCTAAGAATAACCAAATAATACAAAGCCATGTATCTGGCGATGTTCTTAATCACGGTGGCGACTACCAAACTGACACAAATTAAGAACAAGGCCTCGCGTTTATTGTCTTGAACAAACTCCGTCATCCAGTGAATAAAATCACTATACAATGAATTAAAGTCGCTACCACCACTTGACTTCTGTCTGAATGCATCTTTGTTGTTGTTAAACATAAAGTCTAGCAAAGGCATCAGCAAGGCAAGAGAAAATAGTCCCGCAATAATTTGAATCAAATTAAAGAGCATATTAAGCGCTGCCAACCCTTTAAAAGGGATTATCAGTCTTATCATGCGAACCATGGCTTTCATTAGGGCAAAGTAAAGCTATTTTTAACGGATGTCAAATACAAATTCTAACTTGAAATGAAGTCAACTCAACAAACATATGGTGCGCTAAAGCTTACAAATTCAACAAATCTGCATACTCTTTATTGAGGTACAATTTTTCTCTGCCAGACGATTTTTCCAACAACAAGCCCATTTTTACCATATGGTCTAAATAGGTATAGGCAGTTTGTCGATGACAACCCAAAGCAGCACAAATCATCTTTGGCTTGATATACGGCTTGGTGAAAAGAACCTCCAAAAGTGCCTCTGATGGCAAAATATAATCGGTGTACTTGTCTAATTGGTCATTAAACTTCTTGCGCAGTTGAACAAAGGATTTAGTTTTATCCAATAAAAGAACCACAGCTTCTTCAAACTTTTGGATCATAAACAGTATCCATTTTTCAAAACTTTGGTGAATTAAGACATCCCTCAATAAAGCATTATATGACTCCTTGTCCTTAATCAAAACCGAAGATATAGGCAGGCAACTGTACAACAACCCATTTTCCCTCAAAAAAAGCTTCGATAAGGTACGTGCGCTGTGCCCATTCATATGCAAATAGGGCGACAAGGCTCTAAATTGGTAATGCAATAAAGCCAAATTTTGCAAACTGCCCACTTTGTTCATTTGCTTCAAACCCTTATCCAAATCATTTTTTAGGTATTGTATCAAGCTGGGATTATTAGGGGTCGTATACAAACACAAATTGGTGAAATAACTTTGAATACGCAACTCCCTTTTTTCTCTAAATAATTCCGACTGTTTCTTGTTTGGAAACATAAAAGTTGGCGCCAAACTTTGAATGTTCAGGCTGTCGATTTCATCTTTCCATTCAATCGATTTAATAATCAATTTGGCATTTACTTCTTTTAAATTATTCTCTGATGAATAGGCCTCTAACAACCTCTGTACTGAAATAGAAATACCCTCCAAATCAAAAGAATATTTGCAATCCATCAACTCCATTAAATTAAAAAAATTCTGAAGGCCATTGTTAACCTGAGCATCCACATAACCATTTAAATGGTAAATAGCCTTCCAACATGATTCTGAAGCCAAATTCAAATCGATGTGGTTGTGAATATTTAATTCACTGAGTGGTTTTAGCTGATTATGGGGTAATTGACTATTTATCAATTTTATGTCGAATTATTCTGCAATTTTCGACATTTTAATTGAAATATGTAAACTTTTTTAAGACATTCAATGATTTTCATCAATTGAATTTGATGCGAAACACTTAATTTTGCACGCAAATAATTCTAGAATGTCTTCAACATCAAGTAAGAACTTAATTCAAGAGAAACCATCCCACAAACAAATGAAACAGATATCAGAGTACTTCGGAAAAAGTGTTTTCGGCCCAAAAGCTATGGCCGAATTCGTTAGCAAAGAAGCCATCAAGGCTGTAAATGAATCAAGAAATACCGGCAAACAAATGGACCGCAAAATGGCGGATCAAATTGCAGAAGGTATGAAAAATTGGGCCATCGAAAAAGGTGCAACCCACTACACCCACTGGTTCCAACCATTGCGTGGTTCTACTGCAGAAAAGCATGACGCTTTCTTTGACCCAACAGGAATTGATACAGGTATCGAAGTTTTCACAGGTAAAGCCTTGGTTCAACAAGAACCAGATGCTTCTAGTTTCCCTAATGGTGGAATTAGAAATACTTTTGAAGCAAGAGGCTACAGCGTTTGGGATCCTTCTTCTCCAGCGTTTATTATGGAAAAAGCAAGTGGTAAAACTTTATGTATCCCAACAATTTTTGTTGCATATACTGGTGAAGCACTTGACTATAAAGCACCTTTAATTAAATCTACAAATTTCTTAACCGAAAACACTGCTGCTGTTTGCCAATACTTTGATGCAAACGTAAAAAATGCTAAAGTGTCATTGGGTATCGAACAAGAATACTTCTTAGTTGATGAGGAATTATACCACAAAAGACCTGACTTGGTATTTGCAGGTAGAACCTTGGTTGGTAACATGCCAGCTAAAGGTCAACAATTAGAAGACCACTATTTTGGTAGCATTCCTGAAAGAGTCTACAACTACATGACCGACTTTGAAAAAGAAGCGCTTAAATTGGGTATACCTCTTAAAACAAGACACAATGAAGTTGCCCCAGGTCAATACGAATGTGCACCAATGTTTGAAGAAGCTGATATTGCAATCGACCACAACTCTTTGTTAATGGACGTTATGCAATCTGTTGCCAGCAGACACAAGTTAAAAGTTATTTGGCATGAGAAACCGTTCAAAGGTGTTAATGGTTCAGGAAAACACAACAACTGGTCGCTAATTACCGACACAGGCGTTAATCTACTTTCTCCTGGCCATAGCCCAATTGATAACTTACAGTTCTTAACTTTCTTTATCAATACAATTAAAGCTGTTCACGACCACGCAGATTTGTTAAGAGCAAGTATTGCCACTGCAGCAAATGACCATAGACTTGGTGCAAACGAAGCACCTCCTGCTATCATGTCTGTATTTATTGGAAGTACTTTGAGTGAGGTTTTAAACCAATTCCAAGCCACTAAAACTCCGGCAAAAACAGGTAAAGTGAGTGAGAAAACAATTAGCGTATACCGTATTCCTGAAATTCTTTTAGACAATACCGACCGCAACCGTACCTCTCCATTTGCTTTCACTGGAAATAAATTTGAATTCAGAGCAGTAGGATCAAGCGACCATTGCGCAAATGCAATCATCGTGTTAAATACCATAGTAGGTAACCAATTGGCAGAATTCAAAAAAGAGGTTGATGCTTTAATTAAAAAGAAAACCAACAAACTTCTTGCCATCGAACAGGTATTGAAATCATATGTTAAAGAAACCAAAAAAATCATTTTTGAAGGCAATGGTTACGGCGACGAATGGGTAAAAGAAGCAACCAAAAGAGGTTTAAGCAACATCAAAACCACTCCATATGCGTTGGATGCATACAGCACCAAAGCCAGCAAAGATTTGTTTGTTAAAAACAACATCTTCACCATCAAAGAACTTGAAGCACGTACTGAAATTAAATTTGAAAACTACTTGTTGAAAATTCAAATTGAAGGTAGAATTTTAGGTGAATTGGTTAAGAATTATGTAATCCCATCTGCAGTTGAATACCAAAAGAAACTAATTGACACCATTGAAGGTCTTAACAGAATTGGCCAAACAAAAGCAGAAAACAAAGGCTTGTATACATTAGCAAAAGAAATCTCTGCCAATGTGAATGCAATCTGGGACAACAACAACAAAATGGTTGACGAAAGAATCAAAGCCAACAAATTGACCCATGCCGATAAAAAAGCAAAAGCTTATTGCGATAAAGTAAAACCTTATTTTGACAGCATACGCGACAGTGCAGACAAATTAGAAGAGCTAATCGACAACGATGCTTGGAAATTGCCTAAATACCGCGATTTATTGTTCTTGAAATAATATTTCAATAGCCTAAAAATGAAAGTCCCATCTGATAGATGGGACTTTTTTTATGCTGCCTATTCATGTTTTGTTAAATAAATAATACGAATAGCAACTGATTTCATATATTTGAATCTTTCATGCGCATCAAGGCAATCAATGTTTACGCTTCTATTTGTCTAGTTTTAGGCATGGCCGCGTGCTATGCTGTTTTACATTATTTATACGGTGTCTTTACCCAACCCTATTTTTGGGATGAATTGGGCGTGTACAGCCGATCTTCCATGTATCTCAACGAATATGGTCTTAGCCTTTTGCCTGATTCCGTTCCCGACGAGCTTTCCCGCGGCCACCCTTTGCTGTGTCCCTTATATTTCGGTATAGCCTTTAAGCTTTTTGGTTGCAACCCTTTAACTGCCCACCTCGCTGCAGCTGTTTTAAACGCTAGTGGATTTATCTTCGTGTTTGCAATCTTTCTAAAAAACACCAAACCCTTTGTGGCTGTTGCCGCTACTTTGGCCATTTTTGTACAAGCACTGTTCTTATCTCAATCAATCCTTGTACTACCTGAAATGCCGCTCATGGTGATGACATTAGCTGCAGTCTATTTTTATATCAATGACAAAGTGTGGGCGACAGCCTTATTTACCATATTAGCACTTCAAATAAAGGAGTCTGCCTTGGTCCTTCCATTTGCTTTTCTAGTCTCTGAATCCCTAAAACAAAAGAAAGTTTTTACAAAAAACACCCTTTACTTATTTGCATTTCCTATACTTAGTTTTCTAATTTTTATAGCCATACAAAAATTGCAAAGGGGCTATTTCTTTTATCCGCTTCACACCTCTCTTGCTTCATCGGATCCATACTACATCAATGAACGTTGGCAAAACTTCAAACAATTTTTTCTTTACCAACAAGGTCATTTATACTTTGTAATAGCTTTAGCATCAATACTATTACTCAACCTAGTTCTTAAGTTTAAAAGCATACCAAATCTTATCAAAAACAAAATGAGCATTTACCCTATTATAGTTTTAGGAAGTATTGCTTTTTTGGTTTTGAATTATTTCCTAAGTAGATACACACTCTACTTCTTCATATTCATTTACATTGCATTTTTTCTTCTTGTATTTAACCTGCTTAAAGACAAACAAAATCTTGCCTACCTATTGGCTTTTGCTCTCGCCGTTCTAGGGATTATGAATTGGAACCGTGATGAAGATTATACAGACATCGACTTCTCTTACACCCAACACATTCAGTCGGTTCAATTGGCAATCGATGAACTAAATACTGATTCATTTAACAACAAAACCATTGGTATGGATTTCCCCGTCTCAGCTGTTTATTGGAATTCAAACAACGGATTTCAATTAAAAGGGAACCATAAAATGTGCCCGCTTTACGACTCAGCATGCACAAAAGACTTTATTCTTTTAAGTCACCCAGGCAACATGGCCGACACTGCGAAATTTAAAGAGTCCTACAGCTTTTACAAAGAGCTCCGCAAAGGATATGCTTACTGTAGAATTTATAAAAAGAAATAATTAACGCTCTATCACCAGCCGTTTCCAAACGGTTTCTGTGCCCATTTCTATGCGGATCAAATACATTCCATTTTGAATGCCTTGCATATTAATTGGATTCTTATCTGAAGCGTAAATCTTCTCTTCAATTAAACTGCGTCCGTCTAAATCAAAAACAGTTATTACAGCATTTTCAGGAACGTCTATTTGGAGTATTTCTTTAACAGGATTTGGATACAATTTGACTCTAGAAGCCAGTGAATATTGCAATACGCTGCTGTTATAATCTAAAGTAAATCTGAAAGTATCAATTCGACCACAACGCCCTATTCCACTGTACAATACCACGGTGTAATCTCCACTATCGGTGAATGATTTTAAACCTATGTTTTTAATGAAACTTGAATCAAAAAATGTAGAATCTGTGCGGCCAAATTTCCACATGCACAACAAAGCATTGCTGTCTACATGTTTAATAAAGTTTATGCCGAAATCTACCGTATATTGAGAACCAGAAACAGGATTTGCAAAAGCCGTATACTCAGGTGTTGTTTGAACCATTACAGTCAAAGAATCACTCGATGTGCACGCAGTTAATGGATTGGTATACGTGTAAATCATTTTATATGGTCCGTGAAAGGTATTGGTATGGGGACTGGTTTGCGGATCGAAAAACCTTCCATTAACAAGTCCTTGACCCGACCAAGTGCCGACCATTCCCGCTGGAATTATGTTGATCAAAGGGGTTAAACCGCTGTTGTAACAAACAGTATCCTCAGCATCAATTTGTACTATTGGCAATCCGTTAACGGTAACATAAATGCTGTCTCTATAATCGCAAATTCCATTATTCGTGTAACGCAACAAATACATACCTGATCCTATTGCTGGCTTGAAATATTTTCCGCCTATAATTGAACTGTCTAGTCTTTCGGCAATGCTTGGTATACTTCTATTTCTTGAACCACCAAATTCAATGGTTTCCCAAGTGCCATTTAACACCGTTCGGTTGTTGCTGTCTTTAACAAAACTGTCCAATGCCACTAAGCCTTGGTTCAAACACAGTTTAATAGAACTATTGAATTTAAACTTAGCCTCTAACACCACTTTAATGGTGGCAGTATCCGAGCGTTGACAACCGGTTGTTGCATCCCTGAACGTATATTCAACAAGGTAAATGCCATCGGAACTTGAAGTAAAAGGCGCACTAATATCCAAAGTAAACGCAACAGGAACAGTCGGTACACTGCTTATAACATTGCTTGCATTGGCAGCACTTCCACTCGGAACAGACAAACAACGGAACGATTCAATTCCCCCAACTTTATTAAATGGTTTAACAACCAAATTGTTTAAACTTACTGCATTTTGCTTAATACAATAAAGGCCATCTGCTACATAGACTTCAGGATTTGGATTGATGCGGATTGATTTACACTCGCGGTTGTAACATGACTTATAGTCTCTGTATTCATAGCAAATGGTGTCGCGAAAACCCGATTTAAACAATGAGCCGTTTTGAATAAAATTTTTATAATTGTAAATATATGGATTCGATCCAACTGGACCGCCACTTATCCATGAAGGAGTTTTCTTTTGGTAATAATGAACATCAGTAGTAGATACAGTTTTATCACCTGAAAATGCTTTTACCAAAGGTATATTGGTTAGATTTAATGCGCCATCATCGTAACATCTTGGCGGCAATCCCGCATACATAAAAGTTGGCAAGGCATTTACTATAACAAACATGGTGTCGTAGGCCGTATACGTTTTTTTATTCTTTACCCTTTGTACCCTTAATTCAAAAGTCCTATTTGTTTGATAAACAATTCTCAATTTTAAAAGACTGGTATTTGAATAAACCACACCACTAAGCAAGTCTTTCCATTGGTAGGTTCCTGTATCGCCAGTATTCAAACCTGAACCTATTGCGTTTAAAGTGTCTAGATAGCATAATTCTATATCTAGTCCCGCATTGGCTGTAGCTTGGGCTTGACTTTTAGAAATGAAAACAAATAGGATGAAGCATGCGGTTAGTATTTTTTTCATACACATTTGAATTTTAATCAAATATAGAAAAATTTCCGCTGAAATAAAACATTTCATTTTATTGTGACAATAAAATGACCCCAAGAATGGATTGCTTAACTGGTCTTGCGCTTGCGGCCTTTGTCAAAAACCAAGCGGCCAAAGTTCTTGCCTTTGCGCAATTCTTTTTGTTCATCTTCCGGCAGTAAAGCAATATGGGTGCACTCTTCGCTGCAACAATTATGGGTTTCCGCTTTGCATTTATCACACTGGATAAACAACAAATTACAAGCGACATTGGCACAGTTTGTATGGGTATCAGATAACTCTCCACATTGGTGGCATTTAGAAATTATTTCATTTGAAATGCTTTCACCCAATCTTTCATCGAATACAAAGTTCTTGCCGTGAAACTTGTTTTTCAATCCTTTATCCTTAACCTGGTTGGCATAATGAATGATGCCGCCTTCTAATTGATAAACTTCCTTAAAACCTCGATACAACATATACGCACTCGCTTTTTCACAACGAATACCTCCAGTGCAATACATAACCACCGGTTTGTCTTTTTGGTCTTTTAGCATTTCTGCAACATGGGGCAATTGTTCTCTGAAATTAACCACATCAGGAAGTATCGCATTTTCAAAATGACCCACTTCACTTTCGTAGTGGTTGCGCATATCAACAATAATTACATCGTCTCTATCGGTAACTTCATTAAACTCCTCTGCTTTTAAATGTTTGCCAATTTTTGTGACATCAAAATTTGGATCATCTATTCCATCCGCTACAATCTTGCGACGCACTTTAATGGCGAGTTTGAAAAATGATTTTCCATCATCATCAACGGCAATATTCAAACGGTTGCCAGCTAAAAAGTCTATGCTTTCTAAATTGGCTTTAAATGCTTCTAAATTTTCAGTCGGTACAGACAATTGGGCATTGATGCCTTCGTCTGCAACATAAATTCTACCAAGAACACCCAACTCTGACCATCTCAAATACAAAGCATCTCTAAACGCTTTGGGATCTTTTATATGATGGTACTTATAAAATGAAATAGTTGTTCTTAAAAGATCGCTTTCTTTGATCTTTTGCTTTAATACTTCTGCGTTTATCTTATTGTGTAATACCACCTTGCAAAACTAATATTCAGTAGGCACTTGATAAATATGACTTACGTCAGTCCTCTGGGTTTTTAAACTACTTCTTTTTGCTTAAATCGATCATCTCAACACCGGCATGCTCTGCTGCATTGAATACAAAAATCTTGTCATCCATTGCTGCATTCGGCGTTTGTGAAGTAACCGTGTAAGTTTGCTTATTTCCTGCTTTAAATGATACCTTAAGATTTTGAACCGTTTTAGCGGCTTTGTCAACCTCTAAGTTCATTAAGAAATATGGCTTGTTTTTGTCTGTTGGCGTTAACTTGATTTTTTCAATATCTGCGGTTCCTTTTTTAACCGTTCCATCGCTGGCGTATAAAAATCCTTTTTCCCAAACTGTAAATATTTTTGAAGGATTTAATCCAGATCCAGAATTTGGATTGTAATTGTCCTTAATACATTCATTGGTTTCTTTGGTGTAAGTCCAGATGGTTTTTCCATCGCAGAATATTTCCTGTCCACCAAAAATCAATTTGAAACTATTGCCTTTTGAATACAAAGTACCTTTCTCAGTTTTGCTTTTGGCCTTAGCATCTGCAGGCTCATTCAACATACTGAACTCTGCTTTTAAAGTCTTGTATCCTTTATACTTCTTAGAAACTTCTTTTAATAACTTATTGACTGCTTTGTCTTTCTCAACATTAGGTGGTACAAAGGCTAAACTAGCCAAAGCGATTAAAAAGACAGATAAAATCCCTGATTTACTCATTGGTGACTTGTAGGTTAAATTTAAAGGGTGCAAAAATAATCATTTATTTGTTATAAAGATTATCCAAAAATTGTTCCAAAGAAATTTCATCTGGTATCAAGACTTTTCGGGCCTTTGCGCCTTCAAATGGCCCAACAATACCAGCTTGTTCCAACTGGTCAACCAATCTTCCTGCTCTGTTATAGCCCAACTTTAATTTTCTTTGTATCAAAGATGTGCTGCCTTGTTGCGTCATGACCACCAATCTTGCGGCATCTTCAAACAAAGCGTCGCGCTCATTGGGATCAAAATCTTCCCTTGATCCATCGTCGTCTGCACCTTTAAACTCAGGCAATATCATTGCACTTGAATAGCCTCTTTGATTGCCTATAAATTCTGTAATTCTCTCTACTTCAGGCGTGTCAACAAATGGACATTGCAAACGGATCAAATCATTGCCCGTGCTGTACAACATGTCTCCTTTTCCTATTAACTGGTCCGCACCATTGCTGTCTAATATGGTACGTGAGTCAATTTTTGAGGTTACCCTAAATGCCAAACGGGCCGGGAAGTTGGCTTTAATGGTACCTGTGATAATATTTACCGAAGGCCTTTGTGTAGCCAATATAACATGTATACCAACTGCTCTGGCCAATTGAGCCAAACGGGCTATTGGTGTTTCCACTTCTCTTCCCGCTGTCATCATCAAATCGGCTACCTCATCTATCACAACAACGATGTAAGGCAAGAATCTATGCCCTTCTGTTGGCAACAATTTGCGTTCTTTAAACTTGGTGTTGTATTCAATGATGTTTCTCTTTCCTGCACCTTTTAACAATTCATAACGCTCATCCATTTCCATACACAATGAATTCAGCGTGTTGGTCACCAATTTGGTGTCGGTTATAATGGCATCACCATCGCCTGGCAATTTGGCCAAATAATGGCGCTCTATCTTGTTGTATAACGTTAACTCAACTTTCTTTGGGTCAACCAATACAAATTTCAATTCAGATGGATGTTTCTTGTACAACAAGGAAACAATCAAGGTATTCAAACCAACCGATTTACCTTGACCTGTCGCACCTGCGCACAACAAGTGAGGCATCTTACTCAAATCGGCTATGTACAATTCGTTTGAAATGGTTTTGCCCAAAATAACCGGCAATTCAAAATTACACTCTTGAAACTTCTTGCTGGCAACCATTTGTCGCATGGGAACCATTTCTGGTTTCTTGTTTGGAACCTCTATACCAATGGTACCTCTTCCTGGAATTGGTGCAATAATACGTATACCCAAGGCAGCCAAACTTAAGGCGATGTCATCCTCCAAGTTTTTGATACGCGATATCTTAACCCCTGGAGCAGGAACAATCTCATATAGGGTTACTGTTGGTCCAATGTTGGCCTTGATTTCTGAAATTCCAATATTGTAATTCTTCAGCGTTTCAACAATTAGATTCTTACTGGTTTCAAGTTCTGTACGGTCTACTTCAATTTTTGCAAACTCATAGTCTTGCAACAAATCCAAGGTTGGCATTTGATAACCTGCCAAATCCAATGTTGGATCGTATAAATCGTCTAAGCCAGTTGAAGGTCTTGTTTCTACTACTGTAGTCTCTACAATTTCTTCTTCTTGAGGGGCTTCGATTTTTAATTCAAAATCTTTAGGGGCTTCAACTTTCTTCGGCCTTACATTGTCAACTGGAAAAGAAATTGGAGCCGTTGGTTCATCAATAGTGGTCTCTATGATTTCAGCTTCTACTTCATCCGAATCGTTCAACGTAATAACATCTATGCCTTCGGCCTCATCTTCGATCACTGAAATTGTAATATCATCCGGGTTAATTTCTAGTTCATCCGTCTGATCAACAAAATGTGTTTTAATGGCTTCTGCCTCTAACTCATGTTCACTAAACGGAACAGCAGCAACCCCAGAATCTTCAGCGGGTATATCTTGAACCAAATCAGACATTTTAAATCTGAAATCAACATTGTAAACCGCTATCATGAAAATTGCAGCATACAACATTAAAAATAAGACCATACCTATGCTGCCAAACAAACTCTTGAACCACAAAAACCCAAAATAACCAAAGCCTCCGCCCATAAATAAATTGTGGCTGTGAAAAATAAATCCCATCAACAATGAAACCCAAACCACAATAAAAAATGTATAGCGAAGTATCTTGCCTATTGGATACATCTGCCAATTGAAAAGCAATTTGGTTCCAAAAGTAAATACACTGAATAAAATGATAAACGATGCAACGCCAAACCATTTGTGAATAAACAAATGTCCAAACCATGCACCCAAATAACCCATTAAATTGGCTGAGCCTTTTGGATTATTTGTTTTATACCATTGCCAATTGCTGCTTTGAAGCAAATCTTGATCGGTTTCAAAACTCCATAAGTTTATGATATGAGAGGTAAATGACAGCAATAAAA
>CANFXY010000026.1 GCA_947451105.1 Bacteroidota bacterium
AATGAATCACTTCCTCCAAAAAACTGGGACTACTTATCTATGTATTCTTGCTTTACTGTTAAGTTCATGCATGAATACTAGGTATGTGACCAAAAAACTAAACCCTGATTTCAATTATTTTCAAAAGGGTCTTGATAGTGCACAGGAAATGAAGTTTACGGCACTCACTATCAAGCCCAACGATTTATTGAATATCCAAATTAGTAGTAACACGCTTAACCAGGAGCAGGTAGCACTTTTTAATGCAGCTAATTTTGGAGGTTCGGTAGCTGCCAATGGTGGAGCTCTGAATCAGCAGCAATTTGGAGGTACCAATACTTCTGGATTTTTAGTGGATGAAGAAGGATACATTAAATACCCCATGGTGGGTAAAGTGCAGGCCGCTGGGTTAACGCGCGATTCGCTCGCACATGTTTTAGAATCTACCCTTGCTAAAAAAGAATACGTTAAAGAGCCTACAATACAGGTTCGTTTTTTACAACTAAAAGTAAACGTACTGGGCGAAGTAAGATCCCCTGGTACCAAGAGCTTTAGTGCTGATCGTATCACTATACTCGATGCACTGAGTGCCGCTGGTGATTTAAGTGATAGAGGTAGACGCGATAATATTACCATTATTAGAGAAGAAGCTGGACAAAAAAAATCGTATCAGATTAATTTATTAAATACTGATTTTATTAACTCGCCGGTTTTTCAGCTGCAGCAAAACGATGTAGTGTATGTAAATGCCAACTATATCAAATTAAAGGAGACCAATTTTGATCCACAAGTGCAGCGTGATTTACAAATTGGGCTTTCTGTAGCGTCTGGCCTTTCTTTTTTAATTAATCTGTTCTTACTATTTAAAAGATAATTATGAGTGAGATCCCTCAACAAATTACTCAAATCAATATAAAAGCTTCGGAAGATAAGTTTACCCCTAAAGAACTACTTTGGAAGTACTTGTCTTATTTGCCATTTTTTATTGTCAGTGTAGCACTTGCAGTAAGCGTGGGTGTATTTATTAATAGATACACACCAAGGGTTTATAAGGTGGGTACCAGGGTTTTTGTAAAATCAAATCAGGACAATAAAATAGGTGGCGCTAAAAGAAGTGGTGGGGAAGGTGATTTAATTGAATCAGCACTATTTAGTAGCAAGCAAATTAATTTAGACAATGAGCTGGTGTTAATTACGCGTGCGCCACTCATGCAAAAAATTGTTACTGAGCATAAGTTTAATTATCATTATTACAATGAAGGAAATTTAAGGGTTAGTGAAATTTATAAAGGTGCCCCTTTTGAAGTGGTGGCGCTTAACTGGGCAGATTCTAATAGTGTTACCAGTTTAAAAATTTACAATTTAACTAAAGCTGGTGGCCAGGTTGTTTGCATGCAAAACAAAGCGGCCAAAATTCAAACATTTACATGGAATACGCCTTTTGAAATAAATGGCAACAAGCTTGCACTTCAGTTAAATGCCGGATCTATAAATACTGAATCTGCAAATGCTTTTAAAGGTAATGATCAAACTTATTTGTTTACCTACAAACCAGCGGAAGCAACGGCTGGTGAAATACTTGCAGGCCTTACGGCTACTCCCTATTCCAACAAAACCACCATTATTAAACTGGAGCTTAAGGGCGCCAGTGTGGCAAAATGCGCCGCCATACTAGATGCACTTGTTGTGCAGTACAATAAAGAAAGCTTAGATGATAAAAGTGAAGTATTAAACAACACTATTAATTTTATTAATCAAAGGTTAGATTTTGTTACCAAAGAATTAGGCGTTGTAGAAACGGATTTAAAAGATTTTAAATACTCCAATAAACTTATTGATTTAACGACCCAATCAGGGTTTGCGATTGGTGAAAAAAATGGGGTAGAGCGCGAGTACACCGCATTTGGAGTTAGAGAGCAGTTATTTAAAATGCTTTCACAGCAAATTAAATCAATGCCTTTAAATAATTTAAAGGTAATCCCTTCAACACTTGGACTTGACACCAAAGATCAAAAGCTTAGCAGTTTTGAGGCCTATAATACCCTTGTATTAAAAAAGCTTAGAGACGAACCTATGCTAGGTAAAAACAGTCCGATACTAGCAGATTTAAACCTGCAAATACAAAATGCGTATAGAGCGGTATTACAAACCCTAGGCGATTATGAATCCACGCTATCAGTAGAAAAAAATGCGCTTCAAGACCGCATGCGCAAATACGATAATTTAGTTGGGCAGGCGCCAGGAAAAGAAAAAACCTTTGTTGAAATTAAGCGCCAGCAAAGCGTTAAAGAAGGCCTTTATTTATATCTATTACAAAAGCGTGAAGAGAGCGCCATTGCCTCATCTACTGCTATTGGTAATTACGAGCAGCTAGAACCAGCTGGTGGTAGCAGCACACCTATCGAGCCTAATAGCCAAAAGGTACTGATGTTTGCTTTTGTGGTGGGGCTATTAATACCGGTAGCCATTATTTATTTAAAAGATTTATTTGATGATAAGCTCCGCAATAGAGAGCATATTACTACCCGCACTAAAATGCCCATTATTGCAGAAATAGGTCATATAGTAAATTTAGACAACAACCTAGTTGTTGCCGATAAAAGCAGAAATCTCACTGCCGAGCAGTTTAGAATATTAAGAGCTAATTTAAATTTTTTACTACAAGATCAAAAAACAGTGCTGGTTACTTCTACTGTTTCTGGAGAAGGGAAAAGTTTTATCGCACTTAATTTAGCTGCGGTGCTAGCAATTTCTGGTAAAAAAGTAGCACTACTTGAATTTGACCTTCGTAAGCCACGTATCATTAAAAACGTTGGGCTCGAAAAAAGAAGCCTTGGTTTATCTAATTACCTAGCCAAGCAAACTGATAATTTAGATACACTCTATTATACCATGGAAAAGTATCCAACGCTTCATGTGTATGGTTGTGGCCCTATACCGCCTAACCCCGCAGAGCTTATGATGGGAGAACGCATGGAAATGCTTTTTGATTATCTCAAATCGCATTACGATTATGTGGTGGTGGATACCGCACCTGTAGGTCTTGTAAGTGATGCGTATACGATGTCTAAATATTTTGATAGTTGCCTTTATGTGGTGCGCCAGCGTAAAACGCTTAAAAAGCAATTATTTTTTATTGATGAGATTTATAAGTCCAATCAATTAAAAAATGTGGGTATGGTTATTAACGACGTTAAAGTGGGCGCCAGACATGGCTACTACGGCCACCACTACGGCTATGGATATGGCTATGGATATGGATATGGATATGGATATGGATATGGATATGGATATGGGCAGCGAAGTTACGGCGAGTATTTTGACGCCGATGTAAAAGAGCCTAAACTCATACAGTTTTTTAAAAAAATAAAAAGGCTTTTTAAAAAGTCAGGGTCTAATAAGCGCAAGGCATATTAATAGGCCGGAGTAATTATGTGTAGAATAGCAGCCATTGTTTCTGAAAACACCCACACTCTTTTAGACCGCTTAGCAGTGATGACAAAATCTATGGCGCATGGTGGGCCTGATGACAAGGGGCATTATGTAAATGAAACACTGGGTTATGCGCTGGGTCATAGAAGGCTTTCTATTATTGATACTTCTAGTGCTGGGCACCAGCCCATGGTTAGCACCGATAAGCGCTACTGGATAAGTTTTAATGGAGAAATATATAATTACCTAGCCTTAAAAAATGAACTGGTATTAAAAGGCTATGTATTTAATACAGCTACAGATACAGAAGTGTTACTAAACGGATACGACGCCTGGGGAACACTCCTTTTTACAAAACTCAAAGGCATGTTTGCTTTTGTGTTGGTAGATAATATATCAAAAAAACTTTTTGCAGTACGTGATCATATGGGTATTAAGCCGCTTTACATTGCAAAGCGAGCAGGGGACACTTATTTTACTTCTGAAGTAAAGGCGCTTAACGCCGTATATGAAGGATGGGAACCTAATATGGACTGGCGGGTTTGGTTTTTAACTTTTGGATTTTTACCAGAACCCATTACCACTTTAAACAATGTACGACCTGTTAAAAAGGGGCATTACATTTTGTATGATTTAAAACATAAAACCTACGAAGAAAAGCAGTGGTATTTTAGACCGCAGCAAACAAATAAAAGGATTGGTGTTGCAGAAGCGGTTCAAACCACCAAACAACTTGTGGAAAAAGCTGTTGAAAGACATTTAGTATCAGATGTAGAAGTGGGCGTTTTTTTAAGTGGCGGAATAGATTCAAGTATTATTACGCTTTTAGCTGGCAGGCAGGTTAAAACGCTTTCTATCGAATTTGAAGACGCCGAATTTTCAGAAAAAAAATACCAAGACCAAATTGTAAATTTAGCAAACACCAATCACTCAAGTTTACTGGTAACGCAGCATGATTTTGCCAAGGCTTGGGAAGACATACACGCGTCTTTAGACCAGCCCACCACCGATGCTATTAACAATTACTTTATATGCCAGTTTGCCAAACAAAAAGGCTGCAAAGTAGTACTGAGTGGACTTGGGGCCGATGAGCTTTTTGGAGGATACCCAAGTTTTAATAGAACTGGTCAAATACAGCGGTTAAAAAACCTAAGTAGACTACAAGTTTTAAAAACGGGTATTGCCGGCATAGCGCTTAATTACCCTTCTAAAAAAATAGATTATTTTAAAAAGCAAATAGCGGCTAGTGAATATTTAACCTATAGGGGTTTATTTACCCCTTCTGACACTGCCAAAATATTACATATTACGGAAAAAGAAGTTTGGCGCATACTTAGTACCTATCAAATGCCTTATGGGCACAGTCTTATAAAAGGGCAAAAAAATAAGGTAAGTGCTTTTGAGTGCGACGTATATATGCTGAACCAGCTTTTAAAAGACGCCGATATGCAAAGCATGTGGCATAGTGTAGAATTAAGGGTGCCTTTTTTAGATATTGATCTGGTTAATTATTTACATCAATTACCGGAAAATATCAAATACCCAACAGGCGGTCATAAATATTTACTGGTAAATGCTTTTAAAGATATTTTACCGGAAAATATAATTAATAGAAAAAAGCAAGGCTTTGTATTTCCGATACAAAAGTGGCTAGGTAATTTATCGGCTATGCAAAACGAACTGCTGGTACCAAAAAAATATTACAGCAGTTTTGTTAAGGGTCGTTTATCCCATTCTAGGTTATGGGGTATTTATTTGAACAATGTGTATGGTAGTTTGCAAAATTTCAAAAGTGCCTATAGGCTACAAAAGCCTACTACGCTTTTTATGTACCTGTCTGCTTTTAGCCAAACAGGGGGCATAGAAAAAGTAAACCGCTTAATACTGCAGTCTTTAGCAGAACAGGAAGGCGGCGCCACAAATATAGGTGCAGCAGTAGGGTATGGACTACATGATAGCAGTATAGATGATAGGTATACAAAACCCTATTTTGCCAAAGGATTTTCTGGAAAAACCAACGCTTTTTTAACCACACTTTTTTTTAACCGTAAACAGTTTAATAAGGTGATAGTGGGGCATTTAAATTTAGCCCCAGCTGTATGGTTAATGAAAATTTTGCATCCTACACTACAAATTACCGTAATGACCCATGGGGTAGAAGCGTGGCATAAGCAAAAAGGATTTAAAAAATGGCTATTGCAAAAAGCGGATACAATTATTAGTGTAAGTAATTATACCAAAGAGCAGCTGGTGCAAAACTCAGGTATAGAAGCGGATAAAATTTGTGTGTTACCCAACGCTTTAGATACCTATTTTAAATTGCCTGATTTGCAAAACAAGCTAGGCTATTTAAAAAGTAGGTACAGCTTAAAAGAAAAGGATATGGTGCTTTTAACCATTGCCCGCATGAGTAGTGCCGAGCAGTACAAAGGCTATGATATGGTTTTGCATGCGCTAGCTAATTTACCTGCCAGTCAAAAAAAGCATATTAAATACATTTTAGCGGGTAAGTCTGATGCTAAAGAACTTGACAGAATCCAGCAGCTAATAGCGAATTATAAATTACAAGACCATGTACTAATGCCTGGCTTTATTGCCGCCGATGAACTGCAAGATCATTACCAGTTAGCCAATTTGTTTTTAAAGCCTAGCAGCATGGAAGGTTTTGGTATTGTGTTAATTGAATCTTTTGCTAGTGGTACCAATGTAGTTGCAGGTAATGGTGATGGTAGCAAAGAAGCACTTAAGCAAGGCAAATTTGGCATGTTAATTAACCCTACCGACCCTTTAGCTATCCAATACGCTATAGAAAGTAGTTTGTTGGTTCAAGCTAATAAGCTTGCAGGGCATATCACAAAATACAAGGACGCATATGATTATTACGATCCTATGCTGTATAAAATGAAGTTTAAACAAGTAGCGTTCGCGTAATACAGTTGAAAAAAGCAATAATTATAGGTATTACTGGGCAGGATGGGGCATATTTAGCTAAATTATTATTAGCAAAAGAGTATCATGTTATAGGGGTAACTAGAAGTGCAAAGAAACATAACTTTAAACGACTAGAATTTTTAGGAATCGATAATTCTATAGAGTTTGTTGAAATGCCTCAAATTTCTTTTAATCAAATTTGCGATATTTTAAAAAAGTACAATCCTGACGAAATATATAATTTAAGTGCACAGAGCTCCGTTGGTGCATCATTTAATATCCCAATAGAAACTGTTTCTTATAATATTTTAAGTGTAATTAATTGGCTAGAAGCAATTTATACTACTAAGCCAGAGGCTAAATTTTATCAAGCCTCAAGTAGCGAAATGTTTGGTAATGTTTCAGAGCAGGTTCTTCCATTAAAAGAAAGCAATATTTTTTGTCCTGCAAGTCCATATGGGGTATCAAAAGCATCGGCTCATTGGATAACCATTAATTATAGAGAATCAAAAAAAGTGTATACAACTTGTGGGATTTTATTTAATCATGAGTCTTGTTTAAGAGGTGATAGTTACATAGTAAAAAAAGCATTGAATACTGCATTAAAAATTAAAATGGGTCTAAGTAAGACTCCATTGATTCTTGGAGACTTATCTGTTAGAAGAGATTGGGGTTATGCGCCTAGTTATGTAGAAGCTATGTGGTTAATGATGCAGCAAGAGGTTGCTGCTGATTTTATTATTTGCTCTGGCAACTGTATCTCTTTGAAAGAGCTTATCATGTTAATTTTTACAAAATTAGATTTATCATTTGACAAAGATGTGCAAATCGATCCTTGTTTGTTTAGACCACTTGAATTAGAAACAATTTATGGAGATAATTCAAAGTCTAAAGATGAACTGGGGTGGAGCTATAATTTAACTACAGAGGAATTGATAGATCAATTGATACTTGATGAAACAGCTTTTATTGAATGGGAACTAAAAAAATAAAAGTCGTCTTTTTTACGAGAAAGCAAAGAAGCTTGGGGAATTTTAGTGTAGAAAGCTATTTTGAAAATATTAGACAAAATTTACCACAGAAGTTTGAATCGGTTAATGTTGTTATGCCATATGAAAGTAATGGTATTTTAAAAAGAGTTTTTAATGCGTTTTATTGCATCAATAAACAAGGAGATATCAATCATGTAACTGGGGATATTCATTATGTTGCAACTTTTTTAAAAAAATCGAAAACGGTTTTAACTATATTGGATTGTGGAATGTTGCGTTTTTCTAAAGGGTTAAAGCATAAAATTCTTAAACTGTTTTGGTTCACTATCCCAATTAAAAACGCTAAGGTTATTACGGCAATTTCGAGTGCAACAAAAAAAGACATTTTATATTACACAGGGTGCCAAGAAAGTAAAATTAAAGTAGTTTACGTTTGTGTTAATGAATTATTTCAGCGTAAAGAAAAGGTGTTTAATGCTAGTTGCCCTAGAATACTACAAATTGGTACTGCGCCAAATAAAAACTTAAATCGTTTAATTCCTGCATTAAAAGGGGTATACTGTAAACTAATAATTATTGGCAAATTGTCTGAGGAAACAATTAGTTTATTAAATGAATTTTCCATTGGTTACGAATTGATTGATAGTAAGATTTCTGATAATGAAATTTTAGAGGAATATCAAAAATCAGATATTGTTTCATTTGTTTCTACGTTGGAGGGCTTTGGAATGCCTATAATAGAAGCAAATGCTGTTGGACGAGTTGTAATTGCTGGAAATAATTCTTCTATGCCGGAAATTGGTGGAAATGGAGCTCACTTTGTAGATGCATTTAATATTGCTGCTATTCATGAAGGAGTTAAAAGAATTATTTCTGATGGTATTTATAGGGACAAGTTGATTCAGAATGGGTTTGAAAATAAAAAGCGTTTTAATGCTGAAAATCTTGCAATGGAATATGCTAACTTTTATGATTCTTTATTAGTTAATTCAAAGTCATCCTAATTATATATTGGTAAATCAATTTCAAGCACCCCCCCCCAATTATAAATGAATTTAATTAAAGCATACTTTTTAAAAGTATACAATAGTCCTAGGCAATTATTAATACATGTACTACTGGTTATTTCTATTTGTTATTTACAATTAGAATCGAATCATGAGTCTATATTATTCCAAAATATTGTCAGGGTTTCAAGAGCTGAGACAGCTGGTAAACATGATACGGTATTTGTTAAGCATTTAATGGGTAGCATTAATAAAATGATGCATGACCGTAATGATATTTTTAAAGGCACCGAAAGTCTTTCATTTAAAGCGAGGGTATTCCAAAGTGTAGACGCCGATTTAATGTATGGCGCTGGCGCCTGTGGGGGCTTTAGTAAAGTATTTGCCAGAGCTTTAAAAGCAGCAGGCTATACAACTCGAATAGGACAAATGAAAGTGTATGGAAATTATGGTGGTCATATTTTACTTGAAACTTATATACCTAGTATACAAAAATGGGTAGTGATGGATCCATTATATCTACTAGTTTTTACCAATCCAATTGGACAGTGGGCTAGTTTTAATGAAGTGAATGAGAATTGGGATTATTATAAAAAACAGATATACTATAACTATAACTATAACTATAACTATGCTGGTATTAGATACACCAATTGGAGCAAAATTCCTGTATTCGGCAATTTAATACACGAGGTACTTGTTTTAGTTAAAGGAGAAAAAGTTGCAAGCAGCATTAGCTTAAGACCCTATTTATTAGACCATTACAGATTTTATAAATGGGTGTTTATTTTGTTTTATGGTATTTATATTATGGCAGGCCTGTTTTTTGTAACTAAGGTAAACAACAAACAATTTAATGCAAGCAAGTAAGGATAACATTATAGAGGAGTGGGATTTAACAATTGAGCCTCAAACATCCTTATTTGAGCTTAACTTTAAAGATGTATGGCGCTATCGTGATTTACTCTGGATGTTTGTAAAACGTGACTTTGTAAGTTTTTATAAGCAAACCATACTTGGGCCTCTTTGGTTTTTTATACAGCCACTTTTTACCACCATCATTTATATTTTTATTTTTGGTGGGCTGGCTAATTTAAGTACAGATGGATTACCGCAACCGCTTTTTTACATGGCAGGCATTACTGCCTGGAATTATTTTGCAGATTGTATCACCAAAACTAGTACGGTATTTAAGGATAATGCCAACATATTTGGAAAGGTGTATTTCCCGCGTTTAATTATGCCCCTTAGTATTGTGGCTAGTAACTTAGTAAGGTTTGGTGTTCAAATGATTTTACTTTTTATCATGATGGGCTATTATGCCATGAATGATGCTTCATTTACTATTACCCCGGCTATATTGTTATTTCCAGTGCTTGTACTATTAATGGCCTTGCTAGGGTTAGGGCTTGGTTTAATAATAACAGCCCTTACCACAAAATATAGAGACTTGGCATTTTTAGTCACTTTTGGGATACAATTATTAATGTATACTACCACCGTTATATACCCACTTAGTAGTGCGCCAGAAAAGTATAAAAACCTTATTAGCTTAAACCCCATGACGGGTATTATAGAAGCCTTTAGATATGCCTTTTTAGGGCAGGGGCAAATAAGTGTAAATACGCTAGGATACTCTGCCTTATTTACCATAGTAGTTATGTTATTAGGGGTGGTTATATTTAATAAAACCGAAAAAACCTTTGTAGATACTGTTTAGTGTATGGCAACCGCAATTAAAGTAGAAAATTTATCAAAAATATACCGGTTAGGTGAAATAGGTACGGGTACTATTAGTAGAGATATTGAGCGTTTTGTAAAAACTAAAATATTAAAGCAAGAGGATCCTTTTTTAAAAATAGGAGAGACCAATGATAGAGCAACCAAAGGATCAAGTGACATTGTATACAGCTTAAAAGATATCAATTTTGAAATAGAACAGGGAGATGCCGTGGGTATCATTGGCCGAAATGGAGCTGGGAAAAGTACACTTTTAAAAATATTGTCTCGTGTAACATCGCCTACAACAGGTAAAATAAATATTAAAGGTAGGGTGGCTAGTTTACTAGAAGTAGGAACAGGATTTCATCCAGAACTTACTGGACGGGAAAATATATATCTGAACGGCGCTATTTTAGGAATGCGTAAGCGTGAAATAGACCATAAGCTTGAAGAAATCATAGATTTTAGTGGCGTAGAAAGGTATATAGATACGCCTGTTAAAAGATACTCTTCGGGTATGTACGTGAGATTGGCATTTGCTGTAGCTGCACATTTAGAAAGCGAAATTTTAATTGTCGATGAAGTACTAGCAGTAGGAGATGCGGAGTTTCAGAAAAAGTGTTTAGGAAAAATGGGAGAGATTAGCAAGGGAGGAGGGCGAACGGTGCTGTTTGTGAGTCATAATATGGCAGCTATTTTAAAGCTTTGCGAAAATGTGATTTATTTAAAAAATGGAATCGTTGAAAGTATTGATAACTCTTATAAGCTAGCCGAACAATATTATAACATAAATGATGGAACTATTTATTTGCCCTCAATTGAAAATTATTCTAATAAAGGATCTAAGCTAGATATCTGTAAAATAGAACTTATAAATAACAGAGGCGGGAAATGTATATACATGAATGAATCAATAGTTTTAAATTTAGTTATCGATGTAAAAATCGAGCTATTAAACATGGTATTTGGCTTTAGTGTAAAAGATAAAAATGGAAATGAAATATTTTTTTGTTATGATTACGAGAATCAAGAAATCGCAAATCAAATTAAATTAGGGATAAATAAAATTTCTATTGAAATCAGTAATTGTTTAAATGAAGGTTTATATCTTCTAGACTTTATGTGTTTTGAAAACATAAATTATCAGGAGCGAGATTCGTATCATTTGTCTAATGTTTTATCATTTGAAGTTATTCGTAAGAATGTTAATATTATAGTTGATAGAATAAATAAAACTTTGATTAACACCAGAAGTTGCTGGAAAATTGAATAGTATTATGAAAATTTGTTTAATTGGACCAGGTTTAATGGAAATACCTCCAAAGGGGTGGGGCGCAGTAGAGATTATTATATGGGATTATTACGAAATTTTAACAAAGCTTGGCCATGAAGTTTATATCATAAATGAGAAGACTAAAGCTAAAATAATTAAGAAAGTAAATGAAATTGCGCCTGATTTTGTTCATTTACATTATGATGATTATTTTGATATTTTGAGCTCTATAAAATGTTCAAAAAAAGCTATTACATCTCATTATGGATATATAAAAGAGAGGTTTAGAAAATACGATAATAACTATAAAAAAATTATTTCTGGTATTGTATATAACAACTTTTATATATTTTGTTTGTCAATTGAAATATATGATATATACAGATATTATGGGGTACAAAAATCTCGTTTAATATTGTTACCAAATGGTGCAAGAGATGATTTGTTTAGCTATTATCCTTATGCCGAAAATAGAAAAAGTGTTTATTTGGCAAAAATTACTAACAGAAAAAGGCAATATCTATATCAGAATATCGATGATTTATTATTTATTGGTAATAAAGACGATAATAATTTTGATTATAATTCTGAAAATTATTTAGGAGAATGGGATAAAAATAAATTATATAAAAACCTTTCTAAGTATTCAAACTTAGTTTTGTTAAGCGATGGCGAAGCTGACCCTTTAGTTGTAAAGGAGGCGCTCATCTGCGGTCTTGGTCTAGTTATAAGTCAGACTGCAGCTGCAAATTTAGATTTTAATTGTTCATTCATCGATATAATAAATAATGAAAAATTAGACGATATTCAATATGTTTCTAAAGTGATTAAGGAAAACAGAAGTAAATCACTAACACAAAGGGAAGAAATTAGAATATATGGCCTTAATACTTTTTCATATTCAGTAATTTCTGAAAAGTATATAAAAATAATTGAAAATTTAAAATGTTTAAATAGCTCGGTAGGTCTTTTAATAAAAATAAAAAGAAAACTCAAATGGAGAATTTAGCAGTGCTTTATATTTGTACGGGAAATTACTCTATATTCTGGAAGAAGTTTTATTCCTCTTCTGAAAAATATTTTTTACCCGAGTATAAAAAAAAATATTTTGTTTTTACTGATAAAAAATTTAATATTAAAAATTCTAATATAGAATATATCTATACAAAAAAAATCGGGTGGCCATATGATACTTTATATAGGTTTAATTTCTTTTCAAAGATTACTGATAAGTTAATTTGTTTCGATTATATCTTTTTTTTTAATGCTAATGCTTTAATCTTAAAAGAAATTAATTCTGAAATTTTACCATTAGACAAAGATTTTGTTGCTCCTCTGCACCCATGTTTTATAGGTAAGGACATTGATCAGTTTCCATTTGAGCGAAATATATTATCAAAAGCTTTTATAGATAAGTACGATGGGCTATACTATTTTCAAGCCTGTTTGTTTGGAGGCAAATCTTCAAATTTTATAGAATTAATTAATGAAATATATCAAAACATTGAAACCGATTTAAGTAATAATTTTATTGCAATATGGCATGATGAATCACATTTAAATAAATATTTAATCGACAAAAAAGTTAAAATACTCGATAGCTCATATATTTATCCTGAAAACTTTATTGATCCATATAAAAATAAAATAATCATGAGAGATAAAAACATGTTAGGCGGCCATGAGTTATTCAGAACTAGCGGAAGAATTCATTTTAATATTAAATTATTTTACAATAAAATAAAAAAAACGTTACTAAAATTACGATGATTTTTTGTTTGTTAAAAGGAGGCCTAGGTAATCAAATGTTTCAGTTAGCAGCTGGTATTGCAAAGTCAAAATATTTAAATTTAGATTTAATTTTAGACTTATCTTTTCTAAGCATAAATCAATTTGAAACTGATTCATTTACGCCTAGAGAATTTGAATTAATGATTTTCCCAAAAGTCCGTCAATTTAAAATAAGCAATAATATTAATGGTCGTAATAGAGAAATAAATAATAAGAACTTTAATTCCCCCTTTTTTTTCGAACGTGTATTTGGGTTTAATTTTGTTTTAAATGACTATTTTCAAAGTGAATCATTTTTTTTCGATTATCGAGAAAAAATAAAAGAACTCTTTCAATTTGATATCCATAATTTCCCTGAAGATTCACTTGCTATTTTAACGAAAATTAAATTTCATAAGTTAATTAGTATTCATATGCGAAAAGGAGACTTTTTAAAACCTAAAATAAATAGTATTCACGGTGTTGTTGGCTTAGACTTTTATTTAAAAGCTATCGATTATTTTAAACAGCGATTTATAAATCCAAAATTTATTTTATTCAGTGATGACCCGGATTTGGCAGAATCTGAATTAAAACCTTATTTATCTGATTTATTTGTTGTTAAAAATACACCCAAAAATAATTCTTGGTTTGAAATGTACCTCATGAGTCAGTGTTATGGGAATATAATTGCAAATAGTACTTTCAGTTGGTGGGGGGCTTATTTAAATCAAAATCAAAATACAATTATTGCTCCCAAAAAATGGTTTGTTAATCAAGATTTAAATGAGCAGTATTCTAATTTAATTCCTAAAGATTGGGTTATAATTTAAAAATGCAAACTCCATTAATTTCTGTAATAATGCCTGTTTATAATACTGCGAAATACCTCAATGAGGCAATCGATAGTATATTAGAACAAACCTTTAAAGACTTTGAATTTATAATTATTGATGATTGTTCTACAGATGGCAGTAAAGATATCATTAAGTCCTATAATGATGAAAGAATTATTTTGCTTGAAAATGAAACTAATTTAGGCATTGTTTACTCTCTGAACTATGCCATATCTCTAGCAAATGGCAAATACATTGCTCGAATGGATAGTGATGATATTAGTGAAATAAATCGATTAGAGAAGCAGGTGTCATTTATGGAAAATAATGAAGATATTATATTATGTGGCACATGGTTTAAAGGTATTGGTAATGATAAATTATATGTATATCCTGAGTCTCATGATGAAATAATTGTTAAAATGTTAAGTTATTGTGCTATTGGACATCCTACTGTTTTTATTAGAAATAGTATTTTAAAGCACTATAACTTGAAGTATGATATCTTAATGGAGTATGCCGAGGACTATGATCTTTGGAGTAGGCTCTCGACAATTGGAAAGTTAGCAAATTTGCCTGAAGTTCTTTTACAATACAGAATACATGATAATCAAGTATCCAAACAAAAAAAGATTAAACAGAAAATATTGTCTGATAATATTAGGCTAAATATTTTACGTAAGTTAGATCAAAGTCTTAGTCTTGATTTGTACTCTTTGAATAATTTTGATTTCATATCTTTTGATATATTTAATGCTTTAGAAAATCGGTTAATAACTTTAGATAATTTACTTATTTTAAATTCTAATAAGAATAAATTTAATAAATTATATTTTTCAGAATTTATTAAATATCGAAAAACATCACTAATTAATGATTTTTTAATACATTCATCTGCATTTAATTATAAGATTATGTTTAAGGTAATTTTTAAAATCAATTTGTTCATAAAAAATGCAGGAATTATTAATTCTTTTAAGTATTTAATAAAAACATTTCTAAAAATTAAGAGATTATCATTTTACTATTTATTATTTTTCTAAAACATTGACAGAAAGTTACCTTACGATAAATGATATTTTTCCTTCTCAGTAAAATCACCTATCAATGATTTGACGAACTTTACTGTTAAAAATAATAATTCCAAGATATTTAAAGTGTGTAAAGATTTTGGATTAATTGTTCTTGATGGAATAACGAATGATTTTTTTAAATTTTGATCAAATTATAATTACGATTAGTAGTTTATTTTTAATCAGAATAGCGAATAAAGTATATTTCGCAGTATTGGTCTAGATATTATCGTAAATCAATTTAATACTTTTTGACTAAATATTTATAGTAATTTTCTTAAAAAATGAAAATCTTATTATTTACAAGAAATGAAATTGGGGGTGCTCTAACTTATGTTTTGAATTTCTCAAAATATCTAAAGACTATTAATGTTGAGCATTTAGTTATTTTATATGAATCCACATCCTTAATTTACGATTCTGAGATTAAAGAAGGTGATATTTTAAAATTAATGATGTCAAAATATAGCAGCAAAAAAAGTTTATATAATAAATTTAAAAAGCATATTAATTTTAATGATGTATTAATTTTAAATGATACTGAAGAAATCGAATTTATAAATTATTTCCAAATAAAAAATAAAAGTATTTATATTTTACATGGTGATATAAAACATTATCAAGGGTATCTTCAAAAATATTTTACAAGTTTTGATGATGTTTTTTGTGTATCATTGTATTTACAAGTTAAGTATCGTAAAAAGTATCCTTGTCATTCTTTTTCTATAGCTTATCCAATGGTTTCTGATTATCCAATTAGTCAAAAATTTACTGTTGAAACTCCAATTAAAATTGCTTCTATAGGTAGGTTTGAATTCTTGAAAGGTTCTGATACAATTGTAAATTCAATCAAAATTTTAAAAGCGAATAAATTATCCTTTGTCTGGACTTTATTTATCCCTAGTTTTAAAAACGACGAAAAATTATTGCAGGACATCGAAGATTTAGTAATAGTGAAAAGGGGCTTTGAAAATAACGAAGTTCTTAACTCTATTAAAAATATGGATGTTTTATTTTTTCCTAGTAGATCAGAAGGGTTTGGTATGTCAATGATTGAGTCTTTAAAAAGAGGGTTAGTTGTTGTTTCAAGAGATATACCTAGTGTTTCTGAGATTATTACTAATAATGTAAATGGTTTCATTTGTAAAGATGAATTCGAATTCATTTCAGCAATTCGAAGAATAATCGAAAAGCCTGATGAAATTATTTTGATGAAAAGTAATGCAAATAAATTAGCAAATCAAGATTTTGGATATGATTCTTTGTGCAAAAGGTTATATAATCTTGTCGTCTCAACAGATATAAGTTATAACAAGAAATTTGTAAAGGTTGAATTGCCAGATCCTATACTACCCGAATATGTCCTAAGGGCCTTTCGTTATATAAAATATAATTTTACATGGCATTAGTTAGTATTATAATACCAGTTTTTAATTCGGAAAACTCAATCAGTGATACAATAAAATCTGCTTTGAATCAAACTTATGAAAATATTGAAGTTATTATTATTAACGATGGTTCAACAGATTCGAGTGAGGATATAATTCTATCTTTTACCGATTCAAGAATAATATATAGATTTCAGCGAAACCAAGGGAGTCCAATCGCAAAAAACCTAGGGCTATCGATTGCTAATGGGGAATTTATTCAATTTCTTGATGCTGATGATTTACTTTCAGTTGATAAGATTGAAAATCAAATTAAACTACTTGATGGTAATTCTGATTCTATCTGTGTCTGTAGAACACAAATATTTTATAATTTGGAAGATTTAAAAAATAATAATCTTGAAGAAATTGATACTAATTTTGTTAATTTCTCAGACAAACCATTAGAATTTCTATTTAATCTACTTGGTGTGAATGGACGAGAAGGTATGGTGCAGCCGAATGCTTACTTAACACCTATTAGTATTATAAAAAAGGCGGGCTATTGGTCTCCTCTTTTAAATAGATCTCCTGATGATGACAGTGAATTCTTTTGCAGGGTATTGCTTCACTCAAATAAAATTATTTACGATCAAACATCAATTAATTATTATCGAAAATCAATTAATTTACTCTCTAGAGGTAAATCATTACAGCATGCATATGGGGCATTAAAGACAATAGAATTAAAAACTAAAATTATTTTAGAATACAATAACACTTCTAAAGTTAAATGTGCATTAGCAAAAGGTTTCGCAAAAATTGCTTATAGCTATGGTAGCTATCATCCAGAAATAATATTTGAAGTAAGTAAACTTTTGCTTAGTTTACTTGGTTATAAAAAAATTCCAAGTACTGGAGGTAAATATTTTAAATTATTTAGCAGAATTATTGGGTTTAAAAATGTTTTTTATATTAAAAATATATTAATTCGATCACGATTTTGAATTATAAAGTATTATTTTTTCTTTCTCATCCCATCCAATACGTAAGTCCACTTTTTAGGGAAATGGGGTCTAATATAGACATTCATGTTTTTTACTATGGAGGTAAATCTTTGGTAAATCAAGACAAAGGCTTTGGCCAGGAAATCAAATGGGACATTCCTTTACTTGATGGATATAATAGTTCATTTTTGAATAATAGTTCAAATGCAAATTCGATGTCTACTAAATTCACTGATGCTATCAACTTTGATGTTTTCAGGGTCTTGAAAAAAAATGAATCTAACATCGTAATTATAAATGGTTGGTCATATATGAGTGATTGGTTTGTTTTGATAGCTGCTAAGTTATTTGGACATCAAATTTGGATGCGCGCTGAAATGCCTTGGAATCAAGAATTAATGAAGCCCAACTCTTTGAAAAGAAGTTTCAAGTTTTGGATTTTTAAAAATATTGTATTCAAATATTTTATTGATCGATTTTTGTTCATTGGGAAGCAAAATAAAGCTTTTTATCTCAATCATGGAGTAGCTGAGCACAAACTTATTTTTGCTCCTTATGCTATAGAAAATGAACGCTTTAAAGTACTAAAGTCTCCTGATAAAATTACCTATCGTCAAAAGTATGGCATTGCATCAGATAGTTTAATTATCCTATATTCAGGAAAACTTATTGACAAAAAGAGGCCTTTAGATTTGCTAAAAGCTTATCAACAACTTGATTATAAAAAAGCTGTATTGTTTTTTCTTGGTGATGGCCTGTTAAGAGGTCAAATTGAAGAGGAAGTTAAAAATAACCAAATTGAAAATGTAATCATTTCTGGATTTATCAATCAATCAGATATTGGTCATATCTACAATATGGCAGATGTTTTTGTAATGTGTTCAGGCTTGGGAGAAACATGGGGTTTGTCTGTAAATGAGGCAATGAATTTTGGATTGCCCGTGATTATTTCAGAAACATGTGGTTCTGCGCATGACTTGGTTGAAAATGGAAACAATGGTTTTGTTTTCAAAGAAGGTGCAATTGAGGAATTGACAACTTATTTAAAAATCATTTGTCAAGATACATCTCTTCGCGAAACTTTTGGTAATTTATCATCTGAAAAAATTAAAAAATACTCGCATAAGGTGACAGTTGAAAACATTAAAATAGCTTTGACTGATTTATGAAAATTCTTATAATAGGTTCTGATTATAATTGGTCTCTAGAAAATATCTATAAACATGAATTACTAAAATTAGGCCATGAAGTCTCTCATATACCAGTTCAAAATTGGTTCTATGAGTATTATAATAAAAATATATTTCATAAAGTAATTTGCAGATTAGGATTTAGCCTAATTTATAAAAAGATTCAAAATAGATTGTTATCGCAAATTTTACATATGAACTTTGATATAATATGGGTATTTAAGGGAATGGAAATTCAATCTAAAACCCTTATGCAATTAAAAAATCACACAAATCGACTTATTAATTACAATCCGGATAATCCCTTTGTTTTCTCTGGTAGAGGAAGTGGCAACCAAAATGTGACTAATTGTATTTCTCTTTACAACGAACATTTTTCATATGATCAAAATGTATGTTTTAAAATTAAGTCGAAATATTCTGTTAATTGTACTTTGGTCCCTTTTGGTTTTAATCCAGAGATAATTTTAGAGGAAGAGCTCTGTAATATCAAAGAAATAATTGCAGTTTGTTTTATAGGTAATCCGGATTCATATAGGGTTAAAATTTTAAAAAATATTTTAAACAAGGGACTTCTTTTACATGTTTATGGCCATGGATGGTCAAGATTTATTAATCATAAACATCTTACTTTGCATGGGCCAGTATATGGTAAAGAATATTATCAAGTACTTAGAAAATTTCGGGTTCAATTAAATATTATGAGGATCCATAATGCCGATTCACATAATATGAGATCTATGGAAATTCCAGGATGTGGCGGAATCATGTTAGCTCCTAATACAATAGATCACAGAAGTTTATTTGAAGAAGAAAAATCAGTATTTCTATACTCGAGCACTGATGATTTAATCTTTAAAGCACAGAAAATATTAAACTTATCAAAATCTGAATCTGATCGAATTAGATTTTCAGCAAGAAAAAATGTCAATGACAACTATACTTATTCAAATTTGGTTAAATTATTTTTAAAATATTAATATGATTTAATGTAATTTAAAGTTTATACTTTTCCTTAATCGCGAAATCATCAAACTCTTCAGCTTATAATTATTTGTATGTGTGTCCCTAAAAATCGGAGAGTTTAAAATTAGAGCGAAATGCTTAAATTTAAACTGCAAATATGAAAAAGACACGATTTACAGAGACCTAGATTGTTTCTATTTTAAAACAACAGGAAGGTGTTAGTACCACTAAGGAACTAGCGAGAGAGACCCCTGTTTCAGAGCCCACTATTTACAATTGGAAGAGCAATTACGGCGGCATGAAAGCTAATGTTGTAATGAGGTTAAAAGACCTTGAGGAAGAAAATTAAAGCTTAAAAATGATTATCCTTTAAATAATAAAGCTGTTTGATATAAGGTGTACTTACAATTAGATCAATTTTATTCATTTTCATACATTTTAAATATATAGCATATATGCAATCATATGTCCAAAAAATAAGTTATTTAATCGATTCTATATTTAGATTCAACGAAAAACCAAGGTGTCCTTTCTGTGACTCAATGCTATATAAAGTAATTGATCGAAAGTATTATTTTACAAAATTATTATCATGTACTTCTTGTAATTTATATTACAGGTTTCCAGTTGAAAAGCTTGAAAAAAGTGAATTGTACTATCAAGATGATTATAACGAGCTAGATGGTATAACTTCAAAAATGCCCACATCTGATGAATTATTGGATTTTAAAAAATCCGATTTTATTATCGGCTCGAAAAATGCCGACAGGTATATTCAAATATTTAAGCAATTAATGCCTGGTAAACTTTCGGATATTAAAGTACTTGATTATGGGTGTAGTTGGGGTTATATAAGTTATCAATTCAAAAATAAAGGGTTTGATATTCAATCCTATGAAATTTCTAAGCCAAGAGCTGATTTTGGAAATAAGAATCTTCTTTTAGATATAAAAACTGACCATAATGAAATTAGATTGAATAATGATATTTTCTTTTCATCTCATGTGATTGAGCATCATCCGGATATTTCTAGTATGATTGCGATTGCAAAAAAAACTTTAAAAAACGGAGGATTTTTTATAGCTGTTTCTCCAAATGGTAGTGATGAATATCGTTATAAAAATCCTCATGGATTTCATAGGTCCTGGGGTAAGGTTCATCCTAATTATATTAATGCGAATTTTTATAAAGAAATTTTCAAGAATTATAGTTATTATATTGGTTCTAGTCCATTTGATTTGAGAGACATAAACTCATTTCTAAATGAGTATCAAGTAATAGGCAACTTATCTTCCGAAGAGTTAATCGTTATTGTACAATTTTGAATTTAAAGGATAATATTTCTTTTTTTATATAAGTATTAATGTTTGTAATTATTTCATGTAGTGGTAAGTTTCATGCATTTTCATTGGCTGAGCAAATGGACAAACATGCATTGTTAGCTGGTTTATTTACAAGTTATGCCTACCAGAAAAACACTTGTTTACGTAAATATGTTAAGCGATTAGATAAAGAATTAATCCCTGTATCTAAGATTCATACAAATAACCTCTTAGCGTTTCCTCTCAAATTACTACCAGGATCTGGATATATTTGGCTTGATCTGTATGATCGATGGGTTGCGTCACATATCAAAAAAGACAATAGTCGTGTTTTTATTGGCTGGAGCGGGATGAGTTTGCATTCAATTAAAGCATCCAAAGCATCAGGTAAAATTTGCATTTTGGAACGCGGGTCGTCCCATATAGTATATCAAAATAAAATATTGCAAGAAGAGTACAAAAAATTCGGATTCAATTTTTCTATAGATAAGCGAATTATAGAAAAAGAGCTAAAAGAATATCAAGAGGCAGATTATATTTCAATTCCATCTTTATTTGTAAAAAATAGTTTCATAGAAAATAATGTTCCGGAACAAAAATTAATATTGAATCCTTATGGCACTTACGTAGCCCCAAATTCAAATCAATTTATTACTTCAACTTATATTCGCCCTTTTAGAATTATATATATGGGAACATTGAGCATTAGAAAAGGTTTAATATATTTATTTGAAGCATTAAAACAACTTTCAATTCCTATTAGTAATTATGAGGTATGGTTTTTGGGAAGTATTGATCCTGTATTACTACCTTTAATCAAACAATACCAATTATTAAATTGGAAATTCTTTGGGCATATCAATCATTATGATATTGGTGGTTACATTAAAGAATGTGACATAGGAATACAGCCATCACTAGAGGAGGGATTTAGCTTGGTAATTCCTCAGTTATTGTCTCATGGCGTCCCTTTGATTATAACTACAAATACTGGGGGAGAAAATATTATAAAAGATGGTGTTAATGGTTTTGTTGTTGAAATTAGAGATTCTACAGCTATTGCTGAGAAAATTAATTTATTATTCTATGATAAACTATTATTATCCGTGATGAAAAAAAGAGCATTGCAATCTACCATAGATGGCTTTACTTGGGATGATTATGGTATTCGTTATAATAACTTTTTAAAATCCATCATCAATTAATGGAAAAAATTTTAATCATTGCTATTTATAGTCACCCTGAATACTATCCGCCTACTCTAAATTTAATAGAGCATATTTCGGATAAATATGAAAAAATACTAGTTCTACATCGAAATATATTTGGATTTAATTGGATATATCCTTCAAATGTTAAATTACAATCATTTTGTAAAAAACATAATTTTCGTGAAATTGAAAAATCGCCCATTAGTAAAAAAGTTTATTGGTTTTTTTGCTTCACATTATTATTATATAGAACTATCAAAAAATATAAACCTGATACGGTTATTTTGTATGACAGCATACCCATTTTGAGCTGGCGTTTGATCTTTAGGTGGATACCAAGTCCTCGAGTATTATGGTATCATAATCATGATGTTAACGACAATAAGTATCTTAAAAAAATTAGTATATCCTTCATGGCAGCAAAATGTGAAAAATGGATATTTAAAAAATTAGACATTTTTTCACTACCAGCAATAGAACGAAAAATATATTTTCCTTTAAATGATTTGAAAGGACACTTTATGTTTATTCCTAATTTCCCTTCCTTGCGAGTAATAGGTAGATTAAATCAAAATCAAAAGAGTTCTTTTTCTTCTAATAATACTATTCGTATTTTATTCCAAGGAAGCATTGGACCGTTGCATGGAATTGAAGAAGTAATTTCTATTCTTAAAAACACTATCAAAGGAAAAAAGTTAATTTTGGTCTTAAAAGGCTTCATAGATGATGTTTATAAGGAAGAATTAGAAGATTTAGCGATGAAACTTGAGGTAACGAATAATATAATATTTCTATCACCTTCAGGATATGCAGAAGTTATCGAAAATGCTAGATCCTGCCATATTGGAATTGGAATACATAAAAAGAATGACATTATGAATAACACTTTAGGAACCGCTTCTAATAAAATATATGAATATGCGTCATGCGGTTTACCTACTCTAATATATGATAATATACATTTTCGAAGTACTCTAGCTCATAGAAAATGGGTTTTTTTTACTGATTGTACAAGTGAATCTTTATTAAAAAACTTAATAGCAATTGAAGATAATTTTAATGAATTGTCTTCAATTGCATATGAGGACTTTAAAACAGATTTAAATTTTGAATACAGACTAAAATCTGTATTCAAACAGTTATAAACATTATAATTAAGTTTTGCTAATGAATTATAATATTTAAAAATATGATTAGTATAAAATATTTTTCGTTTACTTTTATTTTATCTTATATATTTACGTTAGAGTTTTACTTTTCGTTTTCACTTTCTGTATTTGTCTCCATTTTAATACGATTTTTGACAATATCAAATAATAATTTTGCTTTTAGGGAGTTTACATTATTGCTATATGCATTAAATTACTTATTATCTCCAAGTATTTCTTTTTTATTGGGCGAAAGGATAACTGCTTATAATTTAAAATTAAGTCCAGAAGCCTATTTTAATTTATCGATTCCGGGTTTTATTTTATTTTATTTAGGATTATTTAGTATGAAAACTAATTTATTTAATCCAAATTTTAGTTCGATAAATATATCTACAATTATTAATGAGGAGTTACTTAAAAAAGTCACATTTTTAGCATTATTTTCTTCCATGCTTACCTCATTCTTGCCTGGAGAATTATCTTTTGTGTTTTATCTAATTTCTTTACTTCAATATGTATCTGCTTTTTCTTTATTTGCAATTAATCCCAAAAAAAATATAGTTTGGCCGTCTATTACTCTATTATTTGTTTTTTACAAATCTTTTTTAGCAGGAATGTATCATGATGCATTAATCTGGGCGGCCTTTTTTTGGATTTTTTTTATGTTTATTATAAAACCTACTTTAAAAATAAAACTAGTTATCTTATTTGTTTCTGTATTTTTCATTCTTTTTATTCAAAGTATTAAACAATCATATAGGCAAGATGTTTGGTCGGGCGAAAAAACCGCAAGTATATCGACAGTAAGTGAAGTTGGTTATTCTAAAGCAAATACAAATATTGTCTTAGGAGAAGAAAATCTAATTGGTAGTCTTACTCGGACTAATCAAGCATGGATATTTTCTAGTACAGTGGATAATATGGATCGTAATAAAAACTTCCAAGGGCTTACTATTGTATATAAATATCTAGAGGCATCTCTATTACCAAGGTTTTTGGCACCAAACAAAATTAGATCAGGAGATAACGAAATATTTAATTCTTTTTCCGGGCATAGCATAAGTTCAGGTACAGCTATGGGTTTAGGGATTTTTGCTGATGGATATATTGCATACGGCGCAATAGGAGTATATATTTTTGGTTTTGCTTTAGGTTTAATTTTTGCACTTACCTTTAAATTGATAGAACGTTGGACTAAAATATCTCCTTTTTATGTTTTACTTATTTTCCCTCTTTTGAATTACGCAGTTAGGCCGGATTGTGAACTACAAACAACTATTAATCACTTAGCTAAAGGTATTTTATTCTATGGAATGATTGTTTGGTATACAAAAAATAAGTTTAGATGGAGAGTTGTCAATTAGAACTTAATAATGCTTTATATAATTACTGAATATTTCCATCCTTTTTCTGATGCTGGCGGGCCTATTAGGTCTATCGAAAACCTTATTAAAGCATTAAGCAAAAACCATCCTTTAAAACTGATTACATCTGCAAATAGTCACCAAGGAGAATCTTTACCAAGCACTTTAAAATCAGATTATTTTGTTCCTGAGCCAATCACAAATACTGAAATCTATTATTCTCAAAACTCAATAAAGGGGTATCTTACTATTTTAAAACTTTTGTTTAAAAACCGACAACATGCATTTTACATTAACGGCTTATTTATACCCAGGCTGTGTTTTTTGCCAGCTTTAATTTGTAAGAATATTATAATCAGCCCACGTGGCATGTTAATAAATGATACGCTAGGTAAAAAAGTAATTTTTAAAAAGTTCTATCTGTTTTTATTAAAACAAATAATTGGTAAAAAGGCTGTTTGGCATGCTACTGATAAAGCCGAGGTTTCAGATATTAATAGGGTTTTTGGAGCAAATGCTACCGTTCAATTAATCCCTAATATTCCGGTTAAACCAACGCAAACTCTAAAATATTATACAAAACACAGTGGTGAATTAAGGTTAGTTTATTACGGTTTAATTGTACAAAAAAAAGGATTGTTAAGGTTAATCGAAATCCTTAAAACGCTTAGTTATCCGGTTTCATTAGATATTTACGGTTCTGTTAAAGACCAGGATTATTGGAAATTATGCCAACAGCAAATAAACGGTAATGACTCATTAGCAACCTTTAATTACAAAGGGCATGCAAATCCTGCAGACTCCCAAACCATTTTAGCTAGTTACGATGCACTCGTGCTGCTTACTAAAGGGGAGAACTTTGGACATAGTATTTATGAATCACTTAGTGTAGGCACTCCAGTTATTATTTCTGATAAAACGCCATGGGTATTTGAAGAATCAGGTGCGCCGGCTGGTTGGATTGTTACTTATGCCAATAATGAATTTGATACCCATAGGTTAAGGCAATTGCTTGAATCGCTGTATAACATGGATAACAATACTTACAGCCTATGCAGCACTAATGCACATAAGTATGCAGTAGATTTTTATAACGCGCATGATTTTCAAGCTCAGTATACAGCGCTGTTTAATTCTTTTAATTAATTATTTAACTTTTTTATTTTGATCATCCTTGGTTTAAATGCGCATCACGCAGATGCGTCAGCTTGTTTACTGGTAAATGGTGTTTTAGTGGCTGCCGTAGAAGAAGAACGATTTACCCGCATAAAGCACTATTCTGGCTTTCCCATAAACGCTGTCGATTATTGTTTACAACATGCAGGCGTTTCACTTTACGATATAGACCATTTAGTTGTAGGTAGAGACCCTAATGCTAAGTTTAAAGAAAAGATGTCCTTTTTTGTTAAGGCACCTAGTCAATTACTAAAAAAATACTTTTATGATAGGTTTATAAATGCCAAAGATTTAAAAACCATCGATAAAGTATTAATGGCTCATTTTAAATGTGATAAGCCCAAGTTTAAAATACACAATATAGAGCACCACCGTAGTCATTTGGCATCGGCGTTTTATCCTTCCCCATTTAACAAGGCTGCTTTGCTATCTTTAGATGGTTCTGGCGATTTTTCTACCGCTATGCGTGGCATAGGAGATGGTAATAAAATAGAGGTACTCGACTCTGTTAATTTCCCTAACAGTATAGGCATATTTTACTCGGCATTAACCCAATACTTAGGTTTCATGCACTACGGTGACGAGTACAAAGTAATGGGTCTTGCGCCTTATGGTAAACCCATTTATAAAGACTTACTATCTAAAGTATTGTACCCTACAAACGATGGTTGGTTTAAATTAAATACGCAGTATTTAAGATCCCCTCACGAAGGGTACGTTACTTATTCAGATACATTCCAACCCATTATTCCGGTATTATACAACCAAAAATTAATTGAACTACTAGGTAAAAATAGAGAGCCATCTGGACCTGTTACGCAGTTTGAAATGGATATAGCTGCCTCTGTGCAGGCGGTTACGCAAGATATTATTTTTCATGTAGCCACAGAGCTTTATCATAAAACCAAATTAGACAACCTTTGTTTAGCCGGCGGGGTAGCACAAAACAGTGTAGCTAACGGTAAAATACTCGCTAATACGCCCTTTAAAAACTTATACATACCTAGTGCAGGGCATGATGCGGGCATATCTATGGGGGCAGCATTTTACGCAAGCCATCATATTTTAGATAGCCCAAGGCAAGCGCCTATATACTCTGCCTATACAGGGCCATCCTTTACTAATGATGCCATAATGGATGTGTTAGAAAAAAATGGTTTGGCGTATAAATACATTCCGGATGATTTACTCTTAGATAAAATAGCTGATACGCTTATAGCCGGTGGGGTAGTAGGTTGGTTTACCGGCAGGGCCGAGTTTGGACCACGAGCCCTAGGTGGCCGCTCCATTTTAATGGATCCACGCCGCACAGACGCCAAAGAAATTTTAAACAAAAAAATAAAGCGTCGCGAAAGCTTTAGACCTTTTGCACCCAGCATTTTAAAAGAGTATGTTTCGGAATATTTTGAAATAAC
>CANFXY010000027.1 GCA_947451105.1 Bacteroidota bacterium
AAATAAATTCCTTTATGCACACTTCCAGTTGCAATCCAAAAATAAACCATTTTAGGATCTTTGGCATTAACCTCTATTACACCTCGCGATATGGAAGTAGTGGGCAAGCCATTGGTAAGATTTGTCCAATTAACGCCATTGTCAATGGAACGGAAAAACAAACCGTCCTTGGTGGCATATACCACTTTTGAATTATTGGGTTTGAAAATAATATCTTTAAAAAAACCACCATTAAATGTTTGGGTCCAGGTAACCCCTGCATTTACGGATCGATAAATGCCATTGTCGGTAGCTGCGATTAAAACACTAACATTATTCGGATCAATTATTAAGCGTGCTACTTTTCTATTTCCCATGCCTGTATTGGAGATAAACCAAGTCTGTCCCGAGTTATTGCTTTTAAATACACCAAAACCCGCTGCATCACCAGCATCGCGATCACCGGAACCAAAATACATGACACTTGGGTTTGTGGGATTAATAGCAATGGCTGAAACACCTAAGGTTGGAAGGGAGTCAGAATTCACTGTCCAAGTGTTACCGCCATCAGTTGTTTTCCAAATGCCTCCTGCAGCTGAACCTATAAATATGGTGTTGGTATCGGTTGGATGCATGGCAATAGCATTTACGCGCCCCATGCCATTCATTTGGCCTGTGTTATTAATTGGCAATGAATTAGGGCCTATGGATTTCCAGTTGCCTTGGTTTTTACATGGGGCTGTTCCGGGTCCTAGACCAGGAATAACGACGTCCCAAAGTTTGTTATCGGCATCTACTTTATTGAGGAAATCTTGGTATTGGAAACCTGAATTGGGGAAATTACCAAGACTATCGACCAATTTAAGTGATAAGTATTCCCATCTTTTAAACGCTTTCCAACCACTACCTTTTTGAATTGCTTTATTGCTCCAGTATAAATTGAAGGCTCTTTGGGTTTGATGGATATTAACGGATTTATTTTGCATCATTTCAATCCAATATGGATTGTTGATGGTGTCTTGCGTGCTTTGTGCTATAGAATATTGAAGAGAGAAAAATATAAAAACAAAAACTTGTACTTTTTTAAGCATAGAATATATACAAATATAAATTTTTAGTTCGGAATTCAAAAAACTTAGTATATTGCAACCATGTTGATCAGTTTTCAAGGTGTATTAACGGATGCCGACGATAAGATCTTTAATTCACACAGCCGTATTTACAAATATGGCGATGGTTTCTTTGAGAGCATCAAAGTTGTAAACAAACGTGCCCAATTGTTTGACTTTCATTATCAAAGAATATTAAGGGCATCAACATTTTTTCACTTACCACTTAACGAAAGGTGGACACAACAGTATTTTGAGGATCAAATTGAATTACTATGTTTAAAAAACGGATGGGTTAATGCCCGCTGTAGAATCGTATTTTATAGAGAAAGCGAGGGTTTTTATGCCCCAGAGAGAAATAGATGTTGCTTTTTAATTGAAATGACAGAGGCCAAGGCCAATTATCCAATTAACGATAAGGGACTTAGACTTGGTGCATATGGCATGATATTAAAGCCCTCCAACTTTTTGAGTTTCTTTAAACCATTATCTGCGATGCATTATGTATTGGCAGGTATTTATGCCACAGAGAATCAGTTTGACACCGTTTTATTGTTTAATGAACAAGGCAATGTTGCTGAGGCATTCAATGCCAATATTTTTATAATCAGTGGAGATGAAATTTTAACCCCCGCATTAACAGAATATTGTTTAGATGGTGTGATGCGTCAATATGTTTTAGACAAATTGAGAAATTTAGGTTATCCAATTAGAGAGACAATGATCACGGAATCCGACCTTGAACATGCAGATGAAATTTTTATTTCTAATGCCACTCGTGGTATTGCTTGGATAGAAAGCTATAAAGATAAAAACTATGGGTTTAGCCAAACCTATAAAATCCATGCGGATTTGTTTGGGATTTAATTGTCCTATCATGGATTGTTAACCTTTTCGAAAATACAAATCTTATACATTGTTGAGTCATAGTCTGGTTTTTCAAAACCATCTATGGTATGCAAGAGTTTGTAATCTGAATTATTGCTTAACCAAGCAAGCTTCATATTGCCTTCTCTAACCGCAGAGAATCCATCCCAAATAACAACAACGCCTTTGGCTGCCCAATCGCTTTTCTGATCAATTGACCAAACCCTGTAAGATGATTCAATATCATAAGGATCCTTATTAAATCTTACATCGAAATATGGTGATTGATGAATGATTGGTCTATTCATGAGTTTATTTTCTATCAACCACTCTCCTGCTTTTATGAAGTTTTTTTGTGTCTTATCTGGTTTTACAGTTGCTTCGCTAAAACGGTGTGGTTTGGCGTAATCAGATTCATGATAGGCTGTCCAAACTACAATCAGCACAAAAGTAGAGATTGAGATGAATTGTATCTTAGTATTTAACTTAAAAAGATTTAAAAGTTCATTGATTACAAAATACGATAAAACAGCCAATGGCGGCGCAATAACTGCCATAACTCGGGTTAAGCCATGTGAACCCAAAATACCCAAATAGTAAATTGTAGTGTGTGCTAGGAAGTAAGACCAAAAAACAAATAGGGACAATAAAACCACATTCTCAATTTTTCGTTTGTACAAAACAGAGTAGGCAATTAGAAGATTTGAACAAACAAATGCTATTTCTAGGGGCAAACCAAAAATTGCACGGCCTTGGATCACATAATGAAAAAAGCTGCCACTTCCCGCTTCAAAGGTTCCCTCTGTTTCATGTTTCCAATAAGGATTCTCAGTAATGATCCAAAATGGTTTTCCAGTGATAACAAAACCAACAAGGTTCATTACTACAGAACCTGATATTAACCAAAGAATCAATTTGTATTCTTTATTAATGACGAGCATTAAAAAAATGGCTGCGCAAATAACAAAGCCTTCTGTCCTTACAAAAGGTAAAAAAGAAGCGATAATTACAGCACCTTTTAATTGATTCTTACACCAAAAGTAAAATACCATAGAAAGGAACAATACATTTAAAGGTTCCGTTAATCCAGAAATTGTATTTTGAAACAATATCGGCGTAAACACTGTCAATGGAATCAGTGTCCACGTGTTCTTATATCCTAAGGATTTTAATCCTAATGCCAATAAAAGACCACTGATTGCAACACATAAGATATTGAAAACAATGAGTGCATTAAAACCAAATTGACAAATTAAAACTGTAACCAGCGTAAAAACAGGTTTATTCCATTGGTCGAGCAATAAATCTGGGTGCAAAAAGGCGCATTTAGAAATTAGAAAATGGTTCCAGGAATCGAGTCCACCTTCAACGCCTTGGCTTTGAAGAAAAACAAAAAACAATAATATTAGCACAGAAAGAAATGCCGAATATATAATTGTATAGTCGCGATTAAGCATTAAAATGCGTGGAAAGTATAAACTCTATCTAAACCTTGTTTGTCAGAACCAAAGTAAACTGTATGAGTTGTTGTTAAGGATAGAAACAACTTGTTAATTTGTCCCCATTGATAGGTGTAGGTATCTTCCATATAAATGTATGGCGGCGTTTCTTCAGAATCTGCATCTGGCTTCTTTAAATTTTGAAAAGCATAGTAATCCTCTTGCAAGCAATCATTGTCATCAGAATTGCTTTTTAATTTGCCCGCAAAAAATACAGAATTAGGGTATTTCGAATCTTTACGCGGTTTGAACAGACAAGATTTCTGTAGGTTGTTTCCACCAAAAGGATTGACCATTTCTCTCGCAAGGCTGTAGTTGGTTTCCAAATTATAGGTTTCGCCCAATATGTCAAATAGCTCTAATACTCTAGGAAGAACAGCTTTTTCTACATTTTCCTGGTTGTGGTAATACAGGTAATAATATTTAAGTGCGTTGGAATCTAAACTGTTAATTTTGTAGGATATTTTGATATTTTGTATCAATGCTGCTGCAAAATATTCCCAATTGCTGAGTTCAATAAACTCACCTTTAGAGCTCATCACCAATTTATAGGTATCAGTTTTAAGGTTGTTTGGGTATGGAGTTGGCTCAGTATATGGCTTGCCGTTTATAATTGCATCGGCAAAATTAAAATCTATTAAAGTTTGGGAATCATTCTTTTCCAAGACATTAAATACCATATAGCTGGTATCATACATGATGTATGTATAATGACCATTTAGATTTTGTTTGAATTTTGTTTCAACCAATTGGTAGACCAATCGTTCGCCTTTTTTGAAATTGGGTGTAAAATCAACAGTGGTTTGATCTTGGGCATAAATTGCTGAATATGCAAACAAGCAGGCGCCTAATATACTTTGTCTCAAACAATCCATATTTAGTTCAAACATACGACTATTTTTTATTTTGACAATGTTTAAATTTTGAATTCTGAGGTTGTATGGAATTCTATTTTTGGATTTTGCTGAATGGCTGTATTAAGTATCCAAGCTGTTTCTGCAAGGAATACCAAATTCTCGTCTTTGTCTTTAACGATATTTTTTTGTCTAAAGCGGCAGAATTCATCAATGGCATTTTTATCGCCGGTCATCCAACAGGCTTTAAAAAAGGCTCTAGCATCAAATCTACATTTGGCATTGTATTCATGTTCAAGACGGTATTGAATTACCTCAAACTGAAGTTCACCAACTGTACCAATAAATTTTCTATTGCCTTGGTCTTGTCTAAACAATTGGGCAACACCTTCGTCTGTTAATTGCTCTATACCTTTTTCAAGTTGTTTAGATTTCATCGGATCAAGATTGATTAATTCCTTGAAAATCTCTGGGGAGAATGAAGGAATGCCTTTGTACATCATGTCTTCTCCTTCTGTAAGGGTATCTCCTATTTTAAAATTACCTGTATCGTAAAGACCTACCACATCACCTGCATAAGCATCTTCAAGAAGTGCTTTGCTATCAGCCATAAAGGTGAAAGGGCTGGCAAATTTCATGTTTTTATTTAAGCGCACATGGTGAAAGAATTTATTGCGTTCAAATTTCCCAGAGCAAACCCTTAAAAATGCAATACGGTCGCGGTGCCTTGGGTCCAAATTTGCGTGAATTTTAAATACAAAACCTGAGAACTTACTTTCTTCTGGCATTACTTTTCTTTCATCACTCTGTCTTGCTTGAGGGAAAGGCGCTATTTCCAAGAATTTTTCAAGCAATTCTTTGATACCAAAATTGTTCAAGGCACTGCCAAAGAATACAGGAGCCACTTCACCTTTTAGATAGTCATTCACATCGAAATCACCATAAACACCATCAATAAGCTCAACATCTTGACGCAATCTAACAGCATCTTTATCGATGAGTTCATCCAATATTGGGCTGTTCAAGTCATCTATACGGATAACATCTTTGCTAATTTTAGTTTTATTGGCTTCAAAGAAATTGATGCTTTTGTCATACAGTTTATATACCCCTTTAAAATCGCGGCCACTGTTAATAGGCCAACTCATGGGACGAACTTTGATGTTTAATTTTTGTTCCAATTCATCCAAAAGATCAAATGGATCACGTCCATCACGGTCGACCTTGTTAATGAAAACGATAACTGGAGAATTGCGCATTCTGCAAACTTCCATTAGTTTTTCGGTTTGTTCCTCTACCCCTTTCACACAGTCGATAACAAGAATAACACTGTCAACAGCTGTTAGGGTTCTGTAGGTGTCTTCGGCGAAATCTTTGTGACCAGGTGTATCTAGAATGTTTACCAATTTACCATTGTATTCAAACGTCATTACCGAGGTAGCAACTGAGATACCCCTTTGCTTCTCAATTTCCATAAAGTCGCTTGTTGCGGCCTTTTTAATTTTATTCGACTTTACTGCTCCAGCTGTTTGAATGGCACCACCAAAAAGCAAGAATTTCTCAGTTAAAGTTGTTTTACCCGCATCGGGGTGACTTATGATTGCAAAGGTTTTTCTTTTATGTATCTCGTCCGTTAAATTCACAGCGCGAAATTATTCAATTATCTTTAAATAATAGCATCTAATAATTTGTTCGTGTAAACAAGACAAATGCCCGAATCCCTTATTGGTAGATTAAATTCATCACTTAAAAAAAATGTTCAAAAAACATAAAATTATTCATTGCAAAACCAATAATTGATTATAATTTTGCGATGAACATAATGAAAAGAGTAATTCAAAGTTTATTTTTACTAATGATATTTTCATGCTCAAAATCGAGTCCATTAGTAAATACAGGTGATTCCATTGATTTGGATTTATCAGACTTGATGAATTCTGACGATTATTTTAAACAAAGAAAACACAGTTCTAACAGTAAATCTGATTCAATTGTTTCAAGAACGGTGTATTTAAATGACATAAACTCGGATGGTTTAGTTGATACCGCAACAATTGAATACAATCAATTAAACAGCAAATACAAAATTAAATTTTCTTGTTACAATGATTTTATTGGCCTTGAAAACATTTCTGAATTGCAATTAAAAGACATGAATGATTTGAATGGAGATGGTTTTCATGAAATCATGCTGTTTATTCAATCAGAAGAAAGCTGCTGGGATGAAATACGTTTGTATTCTTGGGTCGACAAATGGGTTGAAAAGTACAATGGCTTAACCTATCAGTGTACAGAGAAAAACAACAACAACTATCAATTTAGAAAAATTGACAACCACACCGTTCAATTAAGCACCTATGGTATCAACAAAGACTCTATTGATGCGGTTTATGGTGATACATTGGAGAACATCATCCCCAATGCTTTGAACACCCACACCATTACTTGGTAGTATCGTTTTCAAACTCCTTAAATACATCTGAAAAACAGCTTATCAAATCGCTTGCTGTCATTGCGGATTGACTAAATTTATTTGCTGCGTAGTCACCTGATCGACCGTGAATGAATACCGCCATTAGTGCAGCTTGTATCGCTTCATAACCTTGAGCCAATAATCCAGTAACTAGACCAGTTAACACATCACCACTTCCGCCTTTTGCCATGCCTGGATTTCCATTGTTGTTAAAGTAAGAACATCCATCGGGACTTGTTATACAGGTATTGGCCCCTTTTAAAACAATAATCACTTTGTGTTTAATTGAAAAATCTAATTGCAATTGCTGTCTTTCAAAATCATTGTTGGATTTCCCAACAAGGCGCTCAAACTCTTTTACATGTGGTGTCAATATGGTGTTCTCTGGCAATAAGGTTAACAAGGATTTATTAATTGAGATACAATTCAACGCATCTGCATCGAGAACCAAGGGTTTGGAATTAAGGTTTAATAAACTTTCTACTGCCTTTAATGTTGCGGTTTCTGTACCAATTCCGGGTCCCATTCCAATGGCATCAAAACGATCTATATGCTCAAAATTGCTAATTACCGTTTCATTTTCATCGCTTATATGCATAGCCTCTGGGATGGAAGATTGAATGATTGCGTTTCCCATAGCAGGTGTTTGAACACTTAGTAAACCGAGACCACTTCTTAAAGCTGCAGATGCAGATAAAACAGCAGCGCCCATTTTACCTTTAGAACCTGCAACAATTAACGCATGACCAAAATTGCCTTTGTGGGCAAACTTCTCTCTTTTCTTTATCAATGATTGAATAAAAACATGGTCTAGGATATAGTTCTTAGTTTCCGTTTCTTCATAATAGGCATTGGATAAACCAATATCTACGATAGACCATTTCCCAACAAATTGAGCATTTTCAGGGAATAGAAAAGCCAATTTAGGTACTTGAAAACAAATGGTATTATGCGCTTTTACGATGCAGGTGTTTTCTTTAGAACTTTTATCGGCGAAAAGTCCAGATGGTATGTCAATAGAAACCATTGTTTGTTTCGATTCATTGATAAAATTTATGGTATCAGCTGCAATTCCAATTATTTGTTTGTTCAAACCGGTGCCAAAAATTGCATCAACAATTAGTTCATTACCATTAAGTAGAGGCAAATCTTTGGGTTCAAAAATCTCAAATACTTTAACTGCATTTCTTGATTTAAGTCTTTTTTCATTTTCAATAAAGTCATCACTTTGTTTGTCGGCGTGCATGACCGTATACGTGGTGATTCTTTTACCCTGTTCAGCTAAAAGTCTAGAAATGGCCAAGCCATCTCCCCCATTGTTGCCACATCCACAGAAAACTAAAATTTCATTTTTATTGGGATAGGTATTTAAGATCAATTCAGTACAAGCAATAGCAGCCCTTTCCATTAAATCTATTGATGATTCGGCATTGGCTTGAATGGTGTATAGGTCCCAAAGGCGGACCTGATCGTTTGAAAATAATTTTAATGCTTTCATGAATTAATCATCAAAATTACACTAATTTGACGAATGCTAAATTGATTTGTATTACCAATCGTATCTTAAATCGAAATCGACACTGTATCTGGATTTTAAATACCGTCCATTAAACCTTTTAGGAATCCATTTTGGTTGTCTTTTGAAGATGCGTATAAGTTCATTTTCCATTTGTTTATACAACTGATCAGAATATGTATCTGATGGTATTTTTCTTTCAACTGTAATGTTTTGAATTTTTCCTTCAGCATTTACTTCAAAGAAGACCTTTAAACGGCAAGGAAATTCTTCATCTTTTAATTGATTTGGAATATAAATTTGGTCATTTAAAAAATCTAAAAAAGCTGCATTACCGCCTCTAAACTCAGCGCGTTGAGAAACGCTTACATAAACTAGTTCTTCACCAAGACTGTTGAATGCTTTGGGTTTAATTTGATGAGGTTCTATGATCGACTTGAACACTTGAGACTTGTTTAGGCAAATTCCTTTTTCAAAAACATCCAGTTTGGATTTATATATAAATTTATTCTTGCTTGAAAATAGATCAAATGTGTCTAAAGAATTTGAAGCTTTATTTGATTTCCGGATATATATTTCTAAAGTTAAGGTGTTGCTGTCTGTAATGATTGGTGAAGAAAAACTCTTTCCAAAAAGCTTCATAACTTTAATATTTTGAGCAAAACTTGTATTGATAACCGAATCAAACTTAAACATTCCGTAACCATTATTGCTAAAATGTAAAATCATGTTTCCTGGTTTAAGGCTCTTGAAATTAATTGGGTTTTTCTCCAAAAAAGAATAGATATATTGGTAAACACTATAGCGTTCGGCTTGGTAAAAAGAAGAGTCAAATACTTCTACAGGCTCTGAGAATGTATATCTTGGTGTAGCCTTCCTCTGGTATAATGTTTTAAGAACTTCATGAGAAAAAAGCATATTATGAAGCAGCAATAATCCAATCGTAACGACAATTCTTGAGGCTAAAAAATATTTGGTTTTTGAACTACACATAGGAGAATAAAATTGCTTGCTTATTGATTGGACTATTTTTTTCCTTTCAACGCTGCAATTCTCTTAGCAATTTTTGAAGCCTCAACAGGATCGGAAAGCAAATAAATTTGATAAATATTTTGCAAAGCAATTACTTGGTCAGGATCTAATTTTAAAGCCTGCAAAAAATGAATCTTAGCCTCACGAAGTTTATTTTCTTTTAATTTAACAAGACCGATATAAGCCCATGCATCGGCGCTTTTACTATACAATTTATTATAATTCAACAAAAGTGATTCAGCTTGCTTCCATTTATTGAGCTTGATTTCGAGAACTGCATATTGTAAGATAAAGTCTAGCGATTTGCTGTTTTGTTCAAGCGCTTTAGATAAGAACAATTCAGCTTTGTTCAGATTGTTTAATTTTTCAAAAGCTTTTGCTATTCGATAATTGGACCATGCATCCAATTCTCCTGAGTAATTGTTTGCAAGATCAACAATGGCTTTATAGTCAAGCGACATATAATGCAGATGAATTAAAGTTTGAACATGAAATTGATTGCTTGCGTCCAACTTTTTACTGTTTTCCTTGGCTTTATTTAGGTAAAAGGGATTAGATTCAAATTTTTCAAAATAAGAAACATAGGCCTCGGTTACAGTATTGATATCAGGCGTACTCGAGGTAATGCATCTTAGACCTTTTAGTTTGCTCGGCTTCTTAACTGGCAAATTACTAGGCTTACGAATATAATGGTCGTGCACCGAAACATGGGGAATATCAGCCGTTCCTGAAATTGGCATATGACAAGCGACACAATTGTCTTTTTGTTTGTTTCTATTCGCAACTGTCTCGGTACATTTTTTCTCTTGATGGCAAGAGTTACATGTTTTATTAAACTGGATTGTATTGGTCTTCCTAACTGAAACGTGTGGATTGTGACAAGAAATGCAGGTAAAAGCAAGCTTGGTATTTTCAGAATTTAAATTGTTTTTATTGCTTGAGATAAAGCACTTGCTTTTTTGAAAACGTTCGGCATGTGCTGCCATAACGAAATCTTCGCCATCCTCATATTCAGGAGAAAACTGGTCAAATGTCTCGCTTAAAACCATTCCGGGCTTGAAACTTGTAAATGACTTATTTGGTTTTAAAACCGCATTGCCTTGCAAATGGCAGCGCTGACAAACATCAATTTGCCTTTGCCAAGACAATTTTCCTGGATTTACTATGGTATAATCAACATTTTTGTTGATGTCAACCGTGTTCCCTTTTTTCATTTCCTGCACATGCAATTGACCAGGTCCATGGCAGCGTTCACAATTGATTCCGTGGGGCAATTCATTGTATTGGTTTTCCGATGCTTCAATTAATTGAGGCATTGCATTGTGGCAACTCATGCATTCCAAACCAATTTTACGGTTAAAGCGGGAATTATTTCCATTTTCAAATCCTGGAGGCAAATCCCACTTCCCTTTTTGCGTATAGAAAGTAATAGGCGCTTGGAATACATATCCATTTTCAGCTACCATATGTGAATTGGTATGGTGTCCTGATCCGACGATGTAATTTATTTTTTCTGTTCTAGAATAAACGGTATCCTTATTTTCCATTCTGTATTCTTTTAAATAGAACACATTGTTTTTTAAAAATGGAAGGTAATACAGATTAAGAAATGAATCGTAGACTGGTTTCGGATTGGTAAAATTGGCGGATGACTTGTGGATTGAAGCTGAATCGAAACTCATCCCCATGCCAGTCTGGATAAAGGTTTCGTATTTATCTAAATGGCAAGACTTGCAGGTTTCAATTCCTACATACTTTACAGAATCGTTATGGTTTAGATAAGGCGATACCTGTTCAATTTTCTTTGCTTGTCGGCAAAGACTAAACGATACAATAAAAATTAAACCTAATAATATGGAGCTTAATTTTTTTATCAAAACACAAATTAATTCAATGCTTGGTAAGCAATCATGCCACCACTAAGACTGCGGACGTTGTTAAATCCATTTTGCAGCATAAAAGCTTTAGCAGCAGCACTTCTTGCACCGCTTCGGCAATGTATGATTACTTCACTGTTTTGCCAATCTTCAAGATCATCTAAATTTTCTTGCAAATCACCAAGAGGAATAAGGCGTGCACCTATGTTATACTCTTCGTATTCGTATGGTTCTCTTACATCAATAATGTTAAGAGCTTCACCTTGATTTAACCTTTGTTTTAATTCTTCTGCGCTTATATCATTCATAAGATTGTTTGATCCATTTTTGAAAGTAGGTATTGTTTTGTTCATCCAGCAATTCGAAGAAATATATTCCATTACTTAAATTGCTAATATTAATGTTTTCTATGTTTTCTCCCTGACAATCCATTTGAAGCTTACCAAGGCAATCATATACTTTTATAGACTTTATCGTATGTTCAGATTGAATAAATACATCCTTGCTATTGCTCGAAGGATTCGGGTAAATATTAATTGTATTTGAATTTAAAACTTGACTTACGCTTGCGGGATTCTTGATTTTGATTTCACGACCGACCAGTGGTCTCATCATCACAGCGCCCGTAATATTGGCACTCACTTTTTCCCAATACCCATTTAAATTGTAAAACAGATTTGGGTTGGTTCCTCCCACATTGGCGTATTTATAATTGTTATCATAACCAACATTCAGCATGAAATTGGTGTTTTGCTGCCAACCGATGTAAAAAGGACCTTGGGGTAGAATAACGGCTGTATCAAAAATGAAGTTGGTAAACCCATTTATTGAATCTGTATAAATTGTACTTGGAATGTTAACGCGTTTTAATATCAAGTCAGCATTGGTATTGCTAGCAGGAGGTTCGCTGATGTTTTTCCATACCATTAAATTAAAAGACTTGTATTGAACATCCGCAACTGATCGGTTGAAAAACACGGATATCCCTCTTAATGTATCTGGTTTAAACGATTCAAATTTAATGGCAGCATAGCCTGGGCCAGCTGGTAAGGAGCCATAATCAAGACCATAGCCACCCTCTGCAGAGCCATCATCGTAGGCAAAATAATTGCTAAATCTAAGCGTTTTAGTGTATTCGTTATTGTCCCCTATGCTGTTGTAATTGTCGGGCGTAAAATCATTGGCTAAAGGCGCAATGGTGTATTTTAATTTTAGCAAAGGAGATTTCCCCGATAAAGTGTCAAAGACAAATGGGTTAAAATTCTCACTGGTGTCACTGTTGCGTGCTACGTTTCTCGCAGATGAACTAAGTGGATATGAAATAATCACTTTGTTGTAAATATTTCTCACTTCACATTTGTAAGCCACGTTAACAGAGGTGTTGTTGTTATTCCTAAGTTTAACTGTGTGAAAAGCAGATCTATTAAAGCTAGGGTTGGCTTTAAAATGGTCATAAGGCATACTTTCGTATATTTGCAATGGACCAACTGGTTCTGCATTTATTGCCACATCGTTTACCAAAGTATCGTATCTATTCCTAGAACTTTTCATTCGTATATAATCGATATGCCACTGGTTCATGTTGCCAGTTGTTTTGCCATAATTGATAAATCTAAATTGAAAATTTGAGTTTAAATATATTGGGTTTAATACACCGACTAAGACTTGTTTGAATGGTTTAACGGGATTGCCTATTGCTTTCCAAACGGTTTTCCAAAATCCATTTACATCTTTAAATTTCAGAACCAATGAGTCTGTATTGTCTAATGGATCTCCTATGCCTTGGGTTTGATAGAAAAAGCTTAAATAGATAGAATCGGCAACAGAATAAGCAATAGTATTGAGGCCGTTTTTGTAGTTTTTTAAATTAATAAAGTTAGAAGTTAGCGAATCGCTGTGGTTGTGGGTTAAACCATTTAAACCTTGATATGGTTTGCCATTTTTATCTAAATTATCAAAAGTAGCAACACCATAACTCGGAGCTGAAACCGCAAATTGGTTGTTGATATAAACCATACTATCTCTCCAATATTTCATATTAGGATAAACCTTACTGCTGGTAAAGTCATCGAAAAAAGGCAATTGGATGGTATCGATTATACTTCTTTTGGCGTTATTGGTTGAACTAGACTTATTTAAATAAATATTTCTATTTAAGTTAGAGATTATAGGTCCTTGAGAAAAAACCTGAGTGGTAATAAAAACAAAAAACGCAATACAAAAAATCTTCATAGATGCCATAGTAACTTTATATTTATGCATTTATTGTTTATTTGAAATTAATATTACATTCCATCAGTCGTTTCAATCTGTTCAGGTTGAATAACATTGGTGTCAGATAAGGACATTTTCTTAGATACGATGATATCTATTATAGACCCTTTTTCAAGTTGTGTATTGGGAGCGATATCGCGGCCTTTGAATTTTTGTCTAATAACGAGGCCAGGACCAAACGTACTTTTAACAGAATCGACACGTCCCAATTTCAGCCCCGAATTTTGAAGCAATACTTTGGCAAGGTTAGAAGACCCATTGATCAGTTTAGGCATTTTCACTTTAGGAACTATCCCTGTGTTAACTGTAACGTATATTTTTCTTCCAGGTTTAACTGACAAATCAGGTTGGGGATCTTGCTCAACGATGGTATTGGGTTTCATATCTTCGTTGAACACTGAATCAATTATGACCAATTCTAAATCATTATCATCTAGCAGTTCAGTTGCATTTTCAATTGGCATACCAGAAACCTTTGGAACTTTAATGCTTTGCCCATGTCTAGTGTACCAACCAGTAAATACTATTGAAAGGAAAAGGTATACGGCTAGAACTAGAATTGCTAAAAGTATTGTTTTAAACCAACTGTTACCTGATAAACTATTTTTCATTTTATAAAATGCAAATTTGATGAAATTAAACTGAAATTACAAAGACAAGATTTTTCTAATACAACACGTTATACTTAATTCAATTTTATCGATCAAGATATATCCTAAGGTATATTTAAATATTTATGGGTTTGTAATGAAATCTGCCATTGAGGATTTGATTTTACGTACTCAATAATTATAGGCAAATTTGATTCAGATTTAGACCATTCTGTTTGTAGATATAATTTACAATCAGAATTTAAGTCTTTGGTATACGATTCTGCCCATTGAATATCACTGTGGTGAAAGATTACTGGTTTGAATTCATTTGCAATAGATAAAACATCAATGATAGGGAATTTGAATTTCTTAGGTGAAAGACAAATCCAATCAGGGCTACCCTGCAGAGGATATGCTCCAGAGGTTTCGATATGTGAGCGAATATTATTTGATTTGAGTTCGTCAATTAAAGGGTTTAAATCGTGCATGGCAGGTTCACCACCAGTAATCACACAAATTTTAGTTCCACTTTTTATAACCTTATCAATGATTTCTTGAACAGAAATTTTAGGATGCGCGTCTACATCCCAACTTTCTTTTACATCACACCAAACACAACCGACGTTGCATCCACCAAGGCGTACGAAATAGGCTGCTTGTCCAGTATAGAAACCTTCACCTTGAATGGTGTAAAAATGTTCCATAACTGGATATAAAACATCTAGATTACTCATAGATCCAAATGAAGTTTATACGCTTTAAAAGTATTGCTTAACAAAGCCGCGATGGTCATAAGTCCAACACCACCTGGAACGGGTGTTAGATATGAGGCAATTTCTTTAACTGATTCAAAATCAACATCCCCTTTTAAATAAAACCCTGACTTCCTTGATGCGTCATCAACTCTTGTAATTCCAACATCAATCACTACTGCACCGGGCTTTACCATATCAGATGTTATGAATCCTGGCTTACCTAAGGCAACAATTAAAATATCAGCTTGCTTGGTATAATCTGCAATATTAACAGTTCTGCTATGGCATAAAGTAACGGTAGAATTTCCGAATTCAGTATTTGAAGACATTAACAGGCTCATTGGTCTGCCAACAATATTGCTTCGACCTACCACAACACAATGTTTACCTGTTGTTTGAATATTGTAGGCTTTTAACATCATCATAATTCCAAGTGGAGTAGCGGAGACAAAACCTTCATCGCCTTTTGCTAATTTTCCCATGTTGATATCGTGAAAGCCGTCAACGTCTTTGTTAGGGTCTATGGTTTGGGTAATTAATTTTTCGTCGATGTGCTTAGGCAAAGGTGATTGAACGATTATTCCATCAATTTCTAGGTTTTGATTGTATTCCTTAACTATGGCAATCAATTCATCTTGGGTGGTTTCTTCTGCTAGTCTTAGCACTGTAGAATTAAAACCCAATGCAATACTGTTTCTCTCTTTGCTGTCTACATAAGTTCTGCTGGCACCATCATTGCCAACAAGTATAGCAACCAAATGTGGTTTTCTAAATCCTTTTTTTGTAATTGAATCCAATTCGGCACGAATTTCTTCCTTAATGATTTCAGCTGTTTGTTTACCGTCCAATAGTGTCATAAAAAATTACTGCAATATTACGCTGAATTTGCGGTTTATGCTTAAATTTGTCACACTAAATATGATTAAAACGCGCTTATTTTTTTGCCTGGCTTTAATATTGACTATTTATTCTTGTCGCCCAAGCACAGAAGAGACAGTTTCAAAAGGCACAGAATACTTCCCTATAAAGATTGGCGATATTCACTATTATCAAATCGATACCTTGGTTTACGATTTGTTTAAAAAGAAAATTGATACTTTTTCAAGCGTTGTGAAAGAGGTAGTAGTCGAAAAATTTCAAGATGCTAGCAAAGACAGTGTTTTCAGAATCGAATTAAGTAGATACAATGAAGCAAGTTTAAATTGGGAGGTATTTAGAACATTTGAAAGAAAAATCGTAGACAATTATGCCTTTGAAAAACTTGACAATATCACAGAATTAAAAATGATATTTCCAATTGCATCATACAAAACAAAAGGATCTAGCTATACTTGGAACATTAATATGTTTAACAATTTCGATCCTTTAGCGGTTAAATACACTTCCACATTTACAAGTTTTTACAATGGAATAAATCCTTTCAACAACTGCGTAACAGTAAAGCTTAACAAACCAACGATTGGGAGGGTAAATAATACAAGAACCGAGGTTTATGCAAAAGACATTGGATTGGTCTACCGTTTCATTGAAAATACAAATTCTTTGGATGATTCAAGTTTTTTGAGCGGAACTATTACCACAGTTAGATTAAAAAATTGAGGCTACTCTCCTTTTATATCATTCTGAGTATAACTTTGGTTGTCTGTAAAAAGGACAAATTTGAAAGTGTAAATACGTCAAATGATAAAAAGTATTTTTCACTTAAAATTGGCTCCTATTCAGAATTTTCAGTTCAGGACATTCTATATGATGATTTTAAAAATTCAATTGATACTTTTAATTATCAAATAAAAGAGGTTAATGAGTCCTCTTTTAAGGATAATCTTGGCCGAAACGCAATTCGAGTTGACCGTTATATTAGAAACAACGACACAATCAATTGGGACTATTTGAATACTTGGTACGCCGCTATCGATGCTCACTCTGTAGAAAGGGTTGAGAACAATAGTCGAAAAATAGTTATTTCGTTTCCAATAAGCTATGATGCCGTATGGAATTCAAATGAGTTTAATATGGACTATGTGAACAATGTTTTTTACACCTCTTTTCATAAACCATACACCATTAACAACACCAGATATGACAGCTCAATCAGCATAGAGAGCGTTGTCATTAGCAATTCAGTAAAAGAAAGAGCATATAAGGAGGTTTATGTAAAAAACATTGGTTTGGTCTACAAAAACATTGTCTTTATTGATAAAATTGGAACACTTCAAAGAGGGCGCAGATTGAATTTCAAATTGTTAAGACATGTTCCTTAGAATTTCGTTATTGTTTTTTTTCGTTTCAATTTTTGGCGATCTATGCGCTAATTCTGATGATTCGACTTCCTATTATTTGGTGTATTTTAAAGACAAGGATTTTAGTCAAAACAATATAGAACACCCAGAAAAATTCTTATCATTAAAATCTATTGAAAGGAGAAAAAAATACAATATAAAAATTGACACATTTGATTTGCCAGTTGACCAAAACTATGTTGATCTGTTAAGAAGCACCAATGGAATAAAAGTTTTAGGTATTAGCAAATGGCTGAATGCCGCTGAAATATCTATAGATATAAATGAAAAGCAAACTAAATTTGACATTGGTTTAATTATTCAAAAAATAAAATCTATCTCATTTGTTAAAAAACTAAAGTACCTAGGCACTTTAGAAAACACGCATATGGATAAGGACAGCAACGAAATAGATGGGATATATTATAAAAAATCTAAGGCATTAATTGATTTAAAAAGAGACAGTTTAATTTGTTTATTCAAAGATGAAGATTATGGAAAATCGTTTGACCAAAACAAATTTTTAGGTATTCCAGAACTTCATCAACGGACAGGAAAGATGAGCAGTTTTCAAATAGCAGTCTTTGACGCAGGTTTTCGCAATGCTTATAAGGTAAGCGGAATGGAAGATTTACTAGACAGCGTGCAAATTGTACGTGATTATGTTGACCACGACAACAGTGTTTGGGAGGATGATCAGCATGGGTGCAATGTACTAGGATTTCTAAAAACGTATAATCCGGGCAATTATATTGGTTCTGCTCCTTTTGCAAATTACACTTTAATACGCACAGAGAATGCCAATTTGGAATCGCTTACAGAGGAGGTAAACTGGCTTTTGGCAGCTGAATTTGTAGATAGCTTGGGCGTAGATTTGATTTCTGCCTCACTTGGCTACCATGCCTTTGATGAAAACCAACTCAGCCACAATTATGAAGAAAGTACTGGAGACTCAAGCATCGTCAGCCATGCTGCCAACATGGCCTATAAAAAAGGTATTATGGTGGTGGTAAGCGCAGGAAATGAAGGGAATCAATCTTGGAGGCATATTGGATTTCCTGCAGATGCTCTTAATTCACTTACGGTTGGAGCTTGTGATGAAAAAGGATACCATGCAAAATTTAGTTCCATGGGGCCAACTATAGAAGGCCGCATTAAGCCTGATTTTTTAGCCCCAGGTTATAAAGTCAACGTCGCTGCAGCGTATGGGTTTTATGCGGGAAATGGAACATCTTATGCCACACCAATTTTTTCAGGTGCGCTTGCCAATTTGATGTATCTCAACAAAAACACCTCTTTGGATTCGATAAGATCAATTATAAGAAATGCCTCAACCCACAGGCATATGCCAGATTCTATTTATGGTTATGGCATACCCGATTTTGACTTAGCAGATCATTTACTTAGTGGTTTTGACACCATAAAAAGAGATGTTTTTTGGATAAACAAACATGCCGTTCTTTTCCAAGACTTAAATATTTATTATACTCCATCGCATAATCAGAATATAAAAATCACAATAACAACAACGATAAAAGGCAAAAGAAAAACCATTTATAGAAAAACCTATCTAGTGGAAAAGGGTCAGGTTTTCGATAGCGATATCATGTTGCAATATTTATCTGAAAAGAGAAAGTTGAAAAAGAAAAAATGGCAACTAAGCAACTTGGAATTAATATTTGAGACAGAAAGTGGTACTTTTCAAAAATCGTTTCAGATCAAATAATTCATGAATTGGATTTAAATGAATATCTTTAAATTTGTAGTTCATTATGCTGCCAAATATCCCTGGATTAAAACACACGTCGAGTAATAATTTTTTCATCATGGCTGGACCATGCGCTATAGAAGGCGAAGAAATTGCATTTGAGATTGCCGATAAAATCAATACCATAAGTAATAAATTAGAAATTCCTTGGATATTCAAAGGTTCGTATAGGAAAGCGAACCGATCTAAATTAGATTCTTTCACAGGCATTGGGGATGAACTTGCTTTAGAAATTTTACAAAAAGTTGGAAAGCATTACCAAGTTCCAACCGTTACAGACATCCACGAAACACATGAAGCAGCTTTAGCGGCCAAATTTGTTGATGTTTTACAAATTCCAGCATTTTTATTTAGGCAAACTGAACTATTGGTTGCTGCAGCTAACACTGGGAAATTTGTAAACATTAAAAAAGGACAATTTGCTGCGGCTAGCGCGATGAGCCATGCAGCCCAGAAAGTAATTGATTCTGGCAGCAATAAAATCATGTTAACCGACCGTGGAAACATGTTTGGATATTCAGACATGGTGGTTGACTTTAGGAATATTACTTGGATGAAAGCAATGGGATTTCCGGTTATAATGGATATAACGCATAGTTTACAACAACCCAATCAGAGTTCGGGCGTAACCGGTGGACTTCCTGAAATGATAGAAACCATTGCCAAGGCTGCAATTGCTGTTGGAGCAGATGGTTTGTTTATCGAAACACATCCTAGACCAAATGAAGCAAAAAGTGATGGTGCAAATATGTTGCAAATTGATCTATTAGAACCACTAATGGAAAAACTTCTAAAAATAAGAAAAGCCATTCTTTAAGGGAATGGCTTTCAATTCGGATGTCTTGGTCTTACATGACTTTAGACAAAAAGTTATAATATGATTTTTTGGTGTTGTAAAAATCTTGCGAAGTAATTGCCATTAAATCTTCAAGATTTTGATCAGATTCTATCATCTTAACATTGATATAAATTGCCTTGGCAACTGCTTGAGCGCTTAAAGACTCATTTTTCAAGTTTACATCATGCAGAAGCTCATCTGTATTTGATGCCATCAGTTTGAATTTGTTTTCAAAATGTTCAACTTGACTCAAAATTTCTTTATCGGTATTTTTACTAACTACCTCTTCAAGTCGCTTTCTAAGCATTGGTATTTCATCAGCAAAAAAGTTTAATTCTCTTTTCCAATCTTCGCAAAGAATGTGGAGGTGTGTGATTGATTCTTTCATAATGTATAATATTATGAAGCAAAGTTAAATCTAAACAAAAAATGAGAATATGACCATGCTCATTAAAACAAAACTTTATGTAGTTATTTACTTAAGCGCACCCAAGTGCACAAAGGCAAATTAAAGCCTGTTTTACTCGGCACTATAGACTCTCCCCAATTGGCATTGGCATGGTAGTGTGATTTAAGTAAATTAACTCCTATGGTTCCACTTAGACCCATGCTGTATAAGTTCAAAAGCACAAAACATTTATTAGGATCTGAAATTTGAGCACAATAGTGAATGAGCTCATTAATTTGCTCTTCTAAAACCCATTTTTCTCCTGTTGGACCTCTCCCATATGCCGGCGGATCAATTATAATGCCTTGATAAATATTCCCTTTATTGGCTTGTCTTTTTACAAACTTAAAAGCATCTTCAACCAGCCAACGAATGTCCTTGGCGTTTGATAACTGTTTATTTTCATTTGCCCAAGACACAATGTTTTTTACCGCATCTAAATGGGTGGCATCAGCGCCTGCATTTGCAGATACAATACTTGCTGCACCAGTGTAGGCAAACAAATTAAGCACCTTAGGATTGTTTCCAATGCGTTTAATTTCCTCATCGATGAAATGCCAGTTGCTCACTTGTTCGACGAACACACCGAGGTGGCCAAAAGAGGTACAAGAGACTTTAAGTTTGAGGCCCAAAGGTTTGTATTCGATCACCCATGAATTGGGAACAGGCTTAAAGAAAGTCCATCCACCGTTTTCATTTTGTGAATCTCTGTGGCTTTTCTTTGAATTATCACGAACGAATCGACCATGGGCTCTAGAAAGCCATTCTGAATTAGGAAGTTGTTTTGGCCATAAAGCTTGAGGTTCTGGACGAATTAAAATGTATTTACCAAAACGTTCAAGTTTTTCTTCAAAGCCACTGTCGATTAATTCATAATCGCTCCAAGGATATTCTTTTTCTAAAATCAATTTAAGTCTTTTAAAACGTTAACAGCTTCTTGAATGTAAATGTCTTTTTCAAATGATTTATTCCAATCAGCTTTGATTTTTTTCTTGATTTCATCAGAGCCAATTTGTAATTCATCATCGCTAGCATTGACAATGGTATACGATTGTATGGCTTTAATCATTTCATCATACTTTTTGTTGTCAATTTCTAGTTGTTTCATTTCCAGTCTGTATTCTTCAAGGTTAAGGGTAAACCTTGTCTTATTGTTTTGCTTTTCAATTTTGCGGGCTAACTTTTCAATTTCTGCAAACAATACACTTTCTGCAATGCGCTTTGAACTATTCGCAACCGCATTTTTGATGGCCATTTCCCTGTTGTTTGAAATGTTGTAGTAAGCTGCAGCAATTTTATCAGAACCTAGAGCAAAATTATTTTCTTTTTCGCCAAACTCTAAGTATCTGTAACGGTCTGGCATTATGATGTCAGGGGTAACACCTACCAATTGAGTGGTTGTTCCATTGATTCTATAGAATTTTTGAATGGTAATTTTTAAAGAGCCCAATTTCTCATCTGAAGTGGTTCTAAAGGCATCATCTAGATCGATGAATCTTTGAACCGTACCTTTTCCAAATGTTGGAGTACCAATAATAGCAGCACGTTTATAGTCTTGCATAGCAGCAGCTAATATCTCCGATGCAGATGCACTGTTTTCGTTGACCATTATCGTGAGTGCTCCATCCCATAAAACGGTTTCATCCTCATCCTCTAGAACCTCTGGTTTGGAATCCCTTGATTTAACAAGTGACATGGGACCTTTGTCAATGAAAAGTCCTCCAATATCAACAACATCACCAAGAGAACCACCGCCATTGTTTCTCAAATCAAGAATAATACCTTTAACGTTGTCCTTTTTAAGTTTTTCAATTTCAATGGCCATATCTTTTGCACAAGAGCGGCCATTTCTATCATTCATATCAACGTAAAAAGTTGGTAAATTGATGTACCCGTATTTTAATCCATTGTGTTCGATGATTGCAGATTTAGCATAGCTGTCTTCCATAACCACAACTTCTCTAACAATTGGAATAATGACTAAAGATTCGTCTGGTTTTTTAACTGTTAATTTTACCACCGTACCCTTTTTACCTCTGATAAGCTTAATGGCATCATCAATTTTCATATTGGTAACATCAACAGGTTCCGCATTGCCTTGAGCCACTTTAAGAATAATATCTCCAGCTTTTAGTTGGCCTTGCTTGTAACTAGGACTTCCCGGAACGATGGCCGCTACTTTCAAAAAGCCATCTTTTTCTTGTAATTGAGCACCAATACCCTCAAGTTTTCCAGACATACGGATATCAAAGTTTTCTTTGTCTGCAGGAGGAAAATAATTTGTATGTGGATCAAACATTTCAGTAATGCAATTGATATACATACTTAATAAATCAGTACGGTCAAATTTTTTCAAGCGGGAAAACCACTCATTTTGATTTTTCAGAACTTCTCTTCTAGATTCGGCTTCAAGTGTATCGTATGATTTTACTTTAACAAAAGTATCTTTACGTTCAAGCGCTTTCTCTTGAACGTCCATTTTTCTTGCAAGCTTTTCAAGCACTTGTTGTTTCAAACTCTTTGACCAAAATAGCTTTTGTTCCGCTTCACTGTTTAAAAATTCAGCGCTGTCTTCATTAAAAACGAAATAGTCTTTTTGCTTGAAATCAAAAGGTTTTGCAAGAAGCTCTTGGTTCCATTTAGAAATCTGAGACACCCTTTCAGAATGAATTGCATTTGCTTCATCGAAAAAAGCATATGAACCTTTTCTTGCTTGATCGTCAAGATCTTTTTTATACTTTGAAAGTTTTTTTATGTCTTTTGCCAAGAAAAAACGTTTATCGGCATCCAATCTATCGATGTATAAGAAAAATAGTTTTTCGGAAAAATCATCGTTAATTTTTTGTGGTTGGTAATGGTAGTTTTCTAAAATTTCTACTATGGTTTGAGACAGCTTGGTTTCGTTTTGGCTGGTTTCTCTATAACAAAAAGCAAGTGTTAAAAGAACAAATGCGGGAATTAATAAGAGGGAATATTTAATTTTTCTCATGTTTGCGTTTGAAATCATTTTTTAATCAAGTGAAAATATCGTGCCTAATTTATTTGGATTGAGTTGGCATTTGAATTGGCATTTCGTTGTTAGGTGTCACAGGCATATTGGCATTACCTTCTAATTCAAGTGTATGTATACCTTGTTCAAAAACGAGATCGACTGGAATGTTTTTAGCTTTTAGTTTATTCAAATCTTTTTGCAATTCGGCTTGTATCATCCCTTTTTCGTTGATTAACTTTTTAACACCTTCTAAGTCACCGTCACCTTGTAATTTAATGATTAGGGCCGAAAGGCTATTCATTGCTAGTTTCATTTTTTCAAAATCCACTTTGTAAAAGCCCGTTTTAGCATCTCTTACAAAAGCACCTTGTTCTTTAAAATAGTTAAAACGGATCATATTTGCTTGGCCATGGGCGCTAGCTGCACCAAAGCGCACTGAGCGAAAAATCCCTGCCATAAAGGTTACATAATAGTCCATAATTTCGCCCTCGGTTAACTCCTTTTTTTCGAACAGTTGGGTGATCATATACAATCCAAGTATATCTGCTTTACCTTCTTCAAGAGCACTGTAATAAGGCCCAAGAGCTTCCCTTACAGTTCCTTTGCCATTGATTGTGTTTTTAATACCAAGACCATGCGCTACTTCATGAAACATTGTATTTGAGAAAAACGCGTTGAAAGTCACGTGTTTTCTTTGTTCTGGTGCAACCATCTCATTTGCAATTGGCAACATGATGTAGTCAAATTTTGCTTTAATTGCATTTTTAAACTGACTTCTGCGCGTACCTTTTTCCAATTGAAGCTTTTCATCATTGGGCAAATTAACGGCTATGGTTTTGCTGCCTGAATTGCAATCGCCACCATAGTAAATAATATCATAGGCATTCAATTGACTGCTGGTTCCTGCTTCTTCTTTTTTGTATTTTAAATCGACAGGTAGATTTTTTTGAAGATCAGGAAGGAAGGCAACATATTTTTCTAATTTTTGACTCCAAACCATATCTTTCACCAAAACATAAGCTTCATAAGCTGTTTTGTTGCCGTAGAGTTTGTCTTCGTAATTTTCAATTGGGCCAATAATAATATCGAATTGATTTGATTTCATATCCAACCAAATTCTATCGCTTGCATCATATTGATTAGACAACAATGCTTCAGAGCGTGATTTCAAATAGAGTCTGAAAGAAGAGTCTTTAAAAAACTCAGCAGCCATTTTCAGGCACATTGAAGCTTCAAACAACATTCTTTGGTAGGCTTCGGTATAAGGAACAACCTTCAATTTGTCATCTTCTCTAACAATAATTGTATAAGGATCAGATTTTTTAGGATCGTTTAGACTGTCATATTCACTTTTACGCATGTCTGCAGGATAAAAGTTCGCGCCCAAAGGCTTGGGACCAATTCCTTTTACAAATGGCCTGTTGTCATCAAGTCTATCCCATGGACCATAATTGATATCAATATATTTTCTAATATTGGGAGTTGTAATGGTATCAGTGATTCTACTACCTGCGTATGCCTGCATCCTAAAAATTTCGTCCATTAACTCAGCCGCTCTTATTAACTGTTTAAGTCCTTCTCTTTCTAGTGGATCAAACTTGCTTGCATCCGCGCTTAATTTAACATTTTTATAGGCCTCTAACTTGATTTTAATGCTGTCTTTGTTTGCTGCGTTTGCTAATTGAGAAGCAAGTAATAAAAGGAAAATGAAGATTTTATTCATAACAAAGTTCAAATATAAATGAAAATAGATTATTGCTCATTTAGAATCGAGAGAAATATTGATTTTAAAGTTAAAAATCACATTGATTGATACAAAGTGTAAATTTTGCCGGGTAATACGCTCACAATATTTTTCAGTTCAAGATTCAAAAGCAACAATGACAATTGACCGATTTCTATGTTTGTTTGGTAATAAATTTGATCGATTGTTAATTTATCGGTTTTTAAAATTTCAACAACGTCTAATTCTTTTTCAGTTAACGCATTAAACAAGTCGATCTTGAAGGGTGATTTGATGTTGTGAGTGGATTTGAGGTTTAATTCTGCAATTAAGCAATCAATATCAGAAATAATGGCTGCTTGATTTTTAGAGACAAGTCGATTGCAACCCTGACTCCAAGCATCGTTAATTTTGCCGGGTAAAGCAAACACATCTCGGTTGTATTGATTGGCAAGGTCGGCAGTTATTAAGCTACCACCTTTCATGCCGCTTTCAACAACAATTAAAGCATCACACATGCCGGCTACAATTCTATTTCTTTTAGGGAAATTCTCCCTTGCACCAGGGGTATTATAACAGTATTCTGTTAGCATGCCGCCGTTTTCTAACATTTCTTCAGAGAGTTTGTAATTTGAGCTTGGATAAATAGTCGCTAATCCATGGCCCAAAACACCGACCGTAGGAATTTGAAATTTCACACACGATTTGTGCGCGTTTGTGTCAGTTCCACTAGCGAGTCCGCTAACAACCAGAACATCATAATCTTTTAAAGTTTGAATTAATTCCTCTGTAAATTGTTTTCCATAATAAGTCGACTTTCTAGTCCCTACAACAGAAATAATATTCTTGGAATTTAAATCCGCGTTGCCTTTATAAAACAAGACTAGAGGGCAATCCTCACAATGCTTCAACCGTTGGGGATAATCTTTATCTAAATAGAAAAAGGCCTTGATTTGATGTTTATGCAACAACTCTATTTCCTGTTCAATTGTTTTGAAGTTTTGGAACTTAGTAATATTTGCAGCCGTAACGGCTCCAATGCCTGGAATCTTTTTCAATTCAGATTTTTTCTGTTTGAAAACTGCCGAGGCACTGCCGCAGTATGCAATCAAACTTTTGGCTAAATTCGGGCCAACCCCATCAACCTTTGTGATGGCAATTTGATAAATCAATTCTGACTCTTCCAAAATAAATCAAATTTTATTGGTCAGAAATAAATAAAAATAAAAGAAAATAGAGTTCTGACAAAACCGCAAAGGTTTCGAAATGGGATAAGTTTGTAAAATTTTCATAATCGTTTTCTCAAATTTATTAAAAATAATGAGAAAATAAAAGTGAAAATTAAACCTTAGAAAGAAATTTAGATTTTTGAATCTATGCCTCTAAAGGTTTTTTCTTTTTTGATAGAATAGAAAAATCTGTGTCAACAGCTTTGATGGTATTGCGCAATAAACCTAGACCAGTTATTTCCATTTCAACAACGTCATTGGCTTGCAGCCATTGCGGTTGGAACTCTTTGTTGTTCAACAAACCAGTGCCGTTTAATTCAAGAAAGCAACCTGTACCAACAGTCCCAGACCCAATAACATCGCCCGGCAGAACATCGGCACCATAAGCACAACGCTCAATTATTTCTGCGAATGTCCAATCCATATCGGCTACACTTCCTTTGCTAACTTCAATACCGTTGACACGACAAGTCATCTCAAGTGCATAATTGTTTCCAACGTGGTTGGTTTTAGCAGGAACTTTATATTTTTCTAATTCATCAGGAGTTACCATATATGGACCGATAACTGTAGAGAAATC
>CANFXY010000028.1 GCA_947451105.1 Bacteroidota bacterium
AAAGCTTTTGTATACATCGGAGCAATGAGTTGTTTCGCTATGTATTTCTTCGATAGCCAGCATGTGTATATTGGGATAATTACCTTTATTCTCGGAACAATTGGTTATGCTGGCAGTATTGTTTTTTACAATGCGTATTTGCCGGAGATTGCAAGCGAAGACCGCTATGACCAGCTAAGTGCCAAAGGTTTTGCCATGGGTTATATCGGTGGTGTTTTGTTGTTGTTGATTAATTTAATCATGGTGTTAAAGCCAAGTTTGATCTTTAATGTTCAACCGTATATTGACGGGTTGATGGCCGAAGATCCGACACTTGCTGCAGCCGATGCCATGGTAAAAGCAAATAAACATTTTGCAGGCCATGCAAGTAGAATTGCCTTTGTTGCGGTTGGTATTTGGTGGCTAGGGTTCTCGTTAATTCCATTTTATTATTTGCCTAAAAACAGTGGGGGCGGAAATAAACTTTCTTTGAGCAAGGGGTATCACGAATTGATAAAGGTATTTCAGGCCATAAAGGCATCGCCATTGATTAAAAAATATTTAACGGCATTTTTCTTTTACAGCATGGGGGTGCAAACGGTAATGTACGTTGCTGCATCTTTTGCTGACAAAGAATTGCACATGCCTTCAGACAAATTAATCATCACCATATTGTTGATACAATTGATTGCCATAGCAGGCGCTTATTTGTTCTCGAAGGTTTCTAAAATGATAGGCAATTTGAAGGCTTTGTTGGTTTTGACATTGATCTGGATTGGCATCTGTATCGCAGCTTATTTTGTATACTCAATCAATGCGTTTTATGTGATAGCAGCAGTGGTCGGTTCGGTGATGGGCGGCATTCAAAGTTTGTCGCGCTCAACCTTTGCCAAGATGATACCGGGCAACAGTGTCGACAATGCCTCGTATTTTAGTTTCTATGAGTTTTCTGAGAAAGTTGCCGTGGCCATTGGTACATTTTCGTTTGGATTTATTGAACACATGATGCGGAATATGAATGGAGAAATAAGCATGCGTTATTCGGTGCTGTCTTTGGTGGTTTTCTTTCTGATTGGTTCGGTTTTGTTGTACAAGATCCGCAACGAAAAAATAGAAGATTAATCCATGCAATCAACATTTGACAAGTCGCTTATTATCGTTCGTGGATTGCCTGGCAGTGGCAAAAGTACCTTGGCAAAGCTCTTGTCCGAAAACGGCAAATATCCAGTGTTTTCGATAGACGACTATTTTACAGATGCAGAAGGAAATTACAAGTTTGTCTTTAACGAAAATTACAAAGCTTATGCCTTGTGTGAAATGAATTGCACGCAGGCTATGTTGTCAGGAGAAAGGAAAGTTTTTATTGACAATGTGTTTAGTTTAGACTGGGAAATAGAACCCTACATCAAACTGGCAAAAGAATACAGCTACAGCTTGTTTGTAGTGACTGTAGAGAAAATGCATGGGGGTGAAAATATCCATGGGGTTGAGATGGAACAACTACAGCGCATGGCGGAAAAATACCAAGTAAAGTTGATGTAGAAAATTGAATTCTAGCTCTTTGCTGCAATAGCTTTTTTAATTGAAAAGCTAAAGGTGGTGCCTTCTTCGGAACTTGATTTGATGTAAATTTGACCGCCCAAGAACTCAACTAGTTTTTTGACGTTGGCTAGGCCAATTCCATTGCCTTTTTTGCCAAATCGGTCTCTTTTTTTCGAGGATTTAAATACGGTGAAAACCTTTTCAATATCCGCTTTGTCTATCCCATTTCCATTGTCGCTCACATCAAAGAAATAGTAGGCTTCATCTTCGTGGCAGCTGATATGAACTTCAGGGCTGTCTTTAAAGTTAAATTTGATGGCGTTCTGAATTAGGTTTAAAAATATTTGATGTTTGGCAATCTTGCTGCTTGTAATGGTTTCGGGGATTTCGTCGATAATGAGTTTGGCTTTTTTGTCGAAATCTATGCTGTCAATAATTTCATTTAACAACTCACGAAGGTTAAAGGTGCTTAGCTCAGACTGCTCCGGTTTGTTGACGTAAAACTCTAGGATTTCGCTAACAAATGTGTTCAGGTTGTTGGAGATTTTACTTAAAAAATTGACACACTTTATACCGTCCGCATCCAATTGGAATGAATGTTCGTTGAGCAAGATTTGAATAATCTGCTCAATATTGGTAAGTGGTGTGCGGATGTCATGTGCCAGGGTATAGGCAAGGTGGTTGACCTCTTCAATTTTCTCCTGGTGTTTTTTTTCAAGAATTAAGTTCTTTTTTCTAAGCTCAAGCAGTTTTACCAATTGTTGCGCCAACAATTTAAGGGCGCTTATTTTTTCTTCTGAGAGATTAAGTGGTTTGAAATCAATGACACAAAGGGTGCCAAGAGCATATCCGTCGGGAGTGGTCAAAGGCACTCCAAGGTAAGAGTCAATTTTAATGCCGTCCTTCACCAAAGGGTTGTCCATGAAATCCGGGTTTTTGCTTGCTTCTTTAACGTAAAAGACTTCATAAGGCTCATTGATGGCGTGGGCGCAAAATGCAACATCTCTGCTGGTTTCATTAATGTCTAATCCATGGTGGGATTTAAACCATTGTCTGTTTTCATCTATAAAACTGATACAAGAAACTGGGGTATTGCATATCTCAGCAGCTAGTTTGGTATAACTATCATATTCGGGGTCCTCTATGGTATCTAAAATTTCGTATTCCCTCAATGCTTTTTGTCTTTCGACTTCATTAGCGGGGATTTCTGGTGTTTTCATTTTTTTTGTTGTTTATGAGGGGTTTAAATCATTGAACCCCTCTTTTTAGAAGCGTTTTTACCACCTTTTCTACACAAAGATAGAAAGACAATTTTGAAATTTTCAATAATTTTTTAGGCGTTGACCCCACTTGTCAAAATCTCATGTTGATTTCAGATGTTTTTCTTGAATAGCTATGTTTATTTCTTGAAATATTCTATTTATTATTTGTGTGGTGAAATTAAGGATTTGTTTTAGGTAATGTTTTGATGTTTAGTTAATTGACTCAATATTTATCCATTAAATGCTTCAAAAAGAGGAGGTGAACCCATTGAAAGTTTTAAAATACCCCCATTAATTAAAAATAGTTGATAAATTTTTTTATTGTTTTTTCAAAAATATGATTCAGCTATTTGATTCTGTTTTTTAAACTATATTTGCTCATAGATGAGGTTTTTATTATTTCTTGTTTCTCTGTTTTTTTGTTTCCAATGCAAAGCACAAAGCAATGTGTTTTTAATTGGTTCATGCAGTCTCGATTTATCTAGTGATTCTGTTTATGCAAGTGTTTCGATTGGTGAGTCTGTTGTCAGTACCTTGAAACAATCAAACAATTTTGTAAGCCAAGGTTTTTTACAAGCAGATCCCAACAATACCATTGGATTAGACTCTAAATGGACAGGCACCGAAACCATCATCTATCCCAATCCTTTCGACCAACAAATTCAAATTTCAAGCAACTTGGAGTTTGATTCCTTTTGTTTGTATGACTGTTTTGGAAAGCTAATAGAATCTAATACATTTAGCCCAATAATGAATTTAGAACATCTCAATGTGTCTACCTATTTATTGGTCTTGTATTCAGAAAATAATCAAGTTATTCGTTCGTTTAAAATTGTTAAATTGTATTAAAATGGGAATTAAATTAGGTATAAAAATTGTTATTGCTTTGGCGGTATTCTATTTGCCATTTCATATCATTGCCCAAGTGCCTCAAGGGGTCAATTACCAAGGTGTATTAAGAAATAAAACTGGGCAGCCAATAAAAAACCAAACTGTTGGTGTGCAAGTTTCTGTTTATGATTCCATTGTAAGCCGCAAGAACAATTACATTGAAAGGCATAGTGTTCAAACCAATGAATTTGGATTGTACAATTTGGTTATTGGCCAGGGAAGTGTTCTGCTCGGTGTATTCGATAGCATTCCTTGGGGAGCAAACAATCAGTTTTTAGAAGTTAAAATTGATCCACAAGGCGGGCAGAATTACAGTATAGTCGGTTCTCAAGCTTTATACAGTGTGCCCTATGCGTTTTATGCTGGTTCAACTAAATCCAATGACATTGCTCAAACACTATCAATCAAAAATGACAGCTTGGTTTTAAGTCAAAATGGAGGGGCCGTTTTTCTGAAGCCTTATATGGACAATACCGATACGCAAAAACTAGTGAAATTAGGCAAACAAATACAAATTAGCAACGGCAATTCTATACAATTGAACGACGACGACAGCAGCAATGAATTGCAAACTTTAAGTCTTTCGAAAGACACTTTGCGTTTGTCAAAGTCTTCTGCCGTGGTTAAGCTTCCCAATCCGCTGGATGGGATAGAAGAAGCAATGGGCTGTGTGTTTGTGCACCGCTATTGCACAGGCGATGGGACCTTCTCTAAGCCTTGGGTTTCTAGTGATAAATCGGCCGGAATGATAACCGCTTTGTCAAAGTTAACGCCAACAAAAAGGATCTTATATTTTAAACCTGGTTATTACGCCACCCAAGGGGCTTTGGATATTGATTTTTCAAAGTATTTGCCCAACTTAAATATCCCAGAATGGAAGACTGCTTTTGCGGGATTTGGTATCGAATTTCAAGGCCACAATGCCAGCATCTATGTGAATGGAGGAGCGCCTTTAACGGTGGGCAAGCCAGGCGTGCTTTTTAATTGGAAAGGAGAACATGCTTTTTATTGGAAATTCACAGGCTTGCAGTTTTTAGGTGTGGTGGATACCGCCTTGGTACAGTTTGGCAATTCGTACGACTTCCCTTGGAATGGCTGCGAGTTTGATATCGTTGGTAACAATGGATATGTGCCGAGCAATTATCAAACAAAAGCATCGCGTTCTTCTGCCATCAAAATTTGTTGGCCCTTGGAATCTAAAATTCATTTAGTAGCAGTCAGTGCCTGCGGCAGTGGTGCTGTATTGGAAACGGCTACTTTTTGCACCATTAATGGGGCTTTTAGCAACACCATTATTCCAAATACCAATACCATTTACCCCAAGTCCTATGGGCTCAATCTCATCAATTGCCAGAGCAATACCTTTACACACATGGATTTGGAAATTGCCTACAGTGGAATCAAGTTCGACCAATGGAGCATACAGAATACATTTTCAGCCATATTCGTTTCGCAAGGCGACAGCACAGGTTGCACGTTCGATAACAGCAAACAGGTTACGAATGGTAAAAATGTGGTTATTTCAATACGCAGTGGACCAACGGTTCAAGCACCAAGTTCAACCGTGGTTCAAAAATTATTTGGCCCAGGTTGTGAACCTAAGAAAGTAGTGATACAGAATTACTTCGATTTCTAATTGGTCTTATTGCACAATTAGTTTTAAGGCTTGGCTTTCTTGATCAAGTACAATGAAGTAGGCGCCTTGACTTAAGCCTTGAAGGTTGATTTCATTCATGCCTTCAATTAACATTCCACTTTGAATTTGCTTTCCGTTCAAATCGTACAACGCAAAGTATTTGTTTTGAGAAACATTCTCTAGATTAACGCTTTGTCCATTGTTAGGATTTGGATACAGTTTAGACGCATGTACCACCTTTTGTGTTTTAATGCTGGTTGTCCCTGAATATTCAACAGCACCGCGGTCGGACAAAGAACCGTTTCTCACATTGCCGTATACATCCAAAAGATTGCTTGCTATACTTGGCGTATTGTTTTGGTTAAATATCCAGGTTGAAGCGTAGTTGCTGGTGTCGAAGAAATGGCCACCTATATTTTTAGCGTTAAATTCGGCTGTTCCAATAGTCGACATACACCATGAATCTAAATTGGTCTTTGAACCACCACTTATTGTGTTAATCTGAAACTTTGTGTTGCTGTCTAAATGGTAAGAGTTGTAGCCAACATCCAAACTGCCATAGGTTTGATAATAGAAATAAGCGTAAGCAGAATTTTGGACGTCATAAATATTGCCTACGATTGATGTTTTAGGGTTGTATTGATTAAGTGAATAAACAGGGTAGGCATAGTGGTTGTTGTATTTGGAATCCTTGCCGTCTATTATGATGGTGTTTTGCTGAAATACCGTGCTTTTCGGGCTGCTATTGTTGCTCATATGGTACATGCCATAGGTGCCATAATAGCCAATGTTTTTAACCATTAAATTACTGAACACATTCGATGTGTAATTCATGTAATTGTAAATGCCATAAAAGTAACCTACGTTGTTGTTTGCAGTATTGTGGTGCATGTAATTGCGTGCAATGGTGTAGTTGCCGTAACTATTAGCATATATGCCATACAAATAATAATAATCACTTTTGTTGTAGGCCAATAAATTGTCGTTTATTTGGTAGGTTCCATAATAGTTTGTGTAAATCAAATACGTATAATAATCTTCTGTTTGATTGTGCGTAATGCGGTTGCGCTTAATTTCTATTGGATGGGCAGAATCTGAAAGGTTTGCATAATATGAATAGATGCCATAACGGTAGAAAAAGGTTTTAGTGTTATGGTGAATGTAATTGTCATTTATTTCTTGAACGCCGCTGCAAAGTAGAGGATAACTGTTGTAAATTCCATACCATGTATAACCACCATTGCAGTATTGTATGATGTTTTTGTTGATGCGGTATGAACCTGCAATATTGAATAATTTAAATCCATAAAACTTTGTGCCACTGCCAATCCCGATAGGCAGATTTGCCTTATGGGCTATGTTGCCAATTAAGTCGATGAATTCTGCGCCATCATGGTTATGTAAATTTAAAGTACTAGTAGCTCTCAAATTTGCAATCAAGTTGCCACTTACCGAAAAATGTAGGCTGTTATTGCCTAGAATGCTTTTGGTGTATATGCCATAAATTGTAGCAGGAATGACCCCAGTTTTACTCGAATCAATTGGGAACTCATGCAAGTAATTGCTGTCTATGCGTATGCTTCTGTTGCCTGAAACACCTTGGAAAAGGTAAATTCCATACAATGTATTGCTGCAGTAACTTGTATCTGTTGCTGTTCTTGTTATTTCATTTGAAATAATTTGATTCCCATTGATGTTGTTCATGTATATTCCCATGTAAGCAAAGTTTAAAATTCTATTGCCAATTACGGTGTTGTTTTGCGGGGTGGTGGTGTACGAACTTGAACTTCCGTTAATGGTTATTCCGTATCCGGGACCGGGACTGTTGTTGCTGGTGGTTAAGGTGTTGCCAACAATTAAGTTGTAAGAGCCTAAGTTGCTTGTTGAAGTTGCTATTGGGTTGGCAATTACACTAGAGAAGGAAATGTAAGCCCCACTGCTTGTGGTGCGCATCGTATACCCTGATAATAAAATTCTGCAATTTGAAATGGTATTGTGGTCGGCGCCATTGAAAAAGCGAAGTCCCATTGCACTTGGGTTGTTAGATATGTTTTCAATGATAGCACTGTCTATGGTTAGATAATCAGTTCCATATAATAAGATGCTTGCGTCTGCTACATTGGCTGAAACCCTATACCCATTGCCTTTTATTTTTATTTGGTTGCTGCTAGAACTTCCTGTTATTGGTCCAAAACTTACTTGGGCAGTTTCTAATGTATTGCTTAACACCTGCACCAACACATTGCCAGAAACTCCATTGCTGTTTAGGCTAAGGCTAAAATCTCTCCAAGATTTGAAATTGCTCGCAGAGCTTGCAGCAGTTGAGTCGATGGTGTAATTTCCTTGCATTGGAACCGCCGATAAAATGCTGAAGCATAGCAAACATAAAGAGAGTAAACTTATTTTTTTCATAAAGGGAATAGACTAAAGTCTAGGCAAACTTATTGAAAAATAAATTCTTATTAGACGTTTGTCTAATAATGTGTCAGTTTGATGACAAATAGCTAGGTTTTTACTTCACCTTAAACTCCAAATCGTCGAAGTCGAAACTGAAGTCGGTCATCGGTGAGATGGCTTCCATGGTAAAGCCCAAAACTTTACCTTCGTCGCTCATTTTTATGCGCACCCAAGCATCGGCGTCAAAACTTCTATCATACCATTTTACCAAGAGGGTGTTGTTTTTATACAGGAACAATTCGCCTTTTAGTTTAGGTGACTTTTTAGATTCAAAAATCAGTTTTCCATTTTGCATGCTGAACACCACGTCGCCAAACCAAGCATCGCTGTAGGTGCCTGCGTATGGGACCAAATTCGGTTTTACTTTCGCTTTCAAGTTCGCATTTACGGCTTGGTAAATTGAATCCATTAAATGCTTTGCGTAGTTCACATTCTTGTTGCGGTTGGTGGCATATAAATTGACACGGTCTATGTTTTTGATGCCCAAATAAGAATCTTTGATGGCATCGGTAATGGCTTTAAATGCGCCACCTTCTTGTTGGTTGGTCAACACAATAATGCCCAATCCCAATTCTGGAATCATGGTCAATTGGGTAACGTTACCAGGCAGTCCACCCGAGTGGCTCACTTCTTTATACCCTTTAATATCTTTCAAAAAGAAGCCCAAACCATAGCCCGAAAAATGGGTGTTGTACGTGCCCGGGTTGCTAACAGGTATTGACATTTGCATGCCCATCATTTCGTTGAGTACTTTTTGAGAGAATAAAGTTTGTGCATTGTTTTCACCATAGTGCGCGTTGTTCATTAAGGCAATTAACCATTTGCTGATATCGGTAACATTCGAGAAAATAGTGCCCGCTGCACTCATTAATTCTGAGTTGTGGTGAGAAATAGTCATCAACTTGCCATCGCAAATTGCATGGGGTTCTATAATGTTAGATTTGTTGCTCAATCGGTTGTATTGGGCCGACGATTGGCTCATGCCCAAAGGCTTGAAAAAGTTGTTCTCAATAAAGCTAAACCACGATTCGCCACTTACACGGGCAATGATTTCACCTGCGGTGATGAACATCAAATTGTTGTATTGGAATTTGGTTCTAAACGCAGACTCTGGTTTTAGGTAACGCAAATTAAAGATGGCATTTTGCACATTGAAATTTGCAGAATCAGGGAAGAACATTAAGTCGCCAGCGCCAAGGCCCAAACCGCAACGGTGGGTGAGTAGGTCGCGTATTCTAAAATCTTCAGTTACATATGGATCGTAAAGTTTAAATTCGGGAATGTAATCGCGCACTTTGTCGTCCCATTTTAATTTGCCAGCATCCACCAATTTGCCTATGGCAGCAGCCGTGAAGGCTTTTGAATTTGATGCGATGCCAAACAAGGTGTTTTCATCTACCGGTTGAGGGTTGTTTAAAGAACGGACACCATAGCCTTTGGCATGTATCAGTTTGCCGTCTTTGATCACACCAACGGCGATGCCTGGAACTTGAAAAGCTTTCAGGGTTCTTTCCACCAAGCTGTCGATTTGCAAAGCGGTTAATCCTTGAGCTTGTGCATTCAAAAATGAAGCACACAAAACGAGTGCAAACACAAAATGTTTAAGTACAAATTTCATGGGTGCAATTTAGGGAAGTTTATTGGAAAGGGAAATTGTCATCCGAAACTAACAAAAAAAAGCCCCAATCTTTCGACTGAGGCCTTGTGTCATCGTCGTTTTTTAATGTGTGTCAACAGCAGTTTATTTGTTTTTTGAGCTGAAAAAAACCTTAATTATAGGGGCAAAACTAATTGGATTAATTGTGGTTTTTTTATTTATTCAATGAACATAGGGGTTAAGCAAATGAAAGGCTAGTTTACCCATGTGAACGGCATTTTTAGGCCACAGAAAAATGGATTTATCGGCAATAAATAGAAATTCAAAAAGAAGTTAAAGGTGGAAAACCAGTTGCAGGTTTTAAATTCTCCTTTAGTAAAAAGTGTCTTTAAAACAGTTGAGGGAAGTTGCTAGGCTTAAGACGTCTTTTCTTCCAAAGTGCCGTCGGCATGTTTGGCAAAACGGCCCTTGCTGCGGTCGTGCACTTGGTCGTAGCGCGACCATGGCCAGCCACCGAATTGGGTTTGGTGGTAGTCCTCAAACGCTTGTTGTATCTCTTCTTTGGTGTTCATAACAAAAGGACCGTATTGTATCACTTGTTCTGCAATTGGTTTGCCTTGCAAAACCAAAATACTCACAGGTTCAGCACCTGCTTTTATCACCAAGTCGTATTCAGGAAGTACATTTACGGCGCTGTATTTCGGAATGGTTTTACCAGCTATGGCCAAAGAACTGCCCTCGTAGAAGTATAAATTTCTATTAATGCCCAAACTTGCTTTTGGCATGGTCCAAGAACCATTGGCTTCAATTTTAATGTTCCAAATAGCCACCTCGTTTAATGGATCGTTGGCCCAAGAGTTCGGAGGGCAAGCCGGTGCTTTTGTTTCGCCAATTTTACCCGCTATTACCTCAATGCTGGTCTTCAAATTGTTGATGTCGGTATGTACGTATTTTGGAATGCTGTCGCTCCACAACATTTTGAAATGAGGGTCTACCATTTTTCTCGCTTTGGGCAGGTTTAGCCAAATTTGAAACAACTCCAATGGATTTTCTTTTTCTTTTTCAAGAAGCGGAAACATTTCAGAGTGTTGCACGCCTTTGCCAGCGGTCATCCATTGCACATCGCCATTGCCGTAACGGCCAGCTGCGCCAAGTGAATCGGCATGGTCAACCAATCCTTTTCTCACCACAGTAACTGTTTCAAACCCACGGTGCGGATGTCCAGGAAAACCAGGCACCGTTTTGCCGTGGTACATTCTAAAACCATCTTTCACTATAAAATCGTCGCCCATGTGTCGGCCTTGAAACATACTTGGGTCTGGTCCCATGGCATCATTGCCCTTAGGGAAATTGTCTTCATGGTGTACACAAAATAAAAATGGATCTGCGGTTTCCCATTGAAATCCCAAAGCACTGATGCTTTTAACTGGGTCGATATCGTCTTGCTTGTCTTGCATGTTTTTAAGGGTTTTAGAAAATTGCTCTATCGGCGCCAACATAAGCGCTGAAGCGGCTAGGGTCATTCTGCTTAAGAAATTTCTGCGTTTAAGTCCGTCGCTCATACAATTAAAATATTTGGTTCCACAAATATAAAACCCTGCATTCAATTTTGATGCAGGGTTTTATCTATGGTTTAATATTTAAAACCAATAAGTTTGTAAAGTCATTGGAGCACTTACTTCAACAAGGCCAGTTCTTGGTTAAGGAATTTTTCTTCTACTGGTTTCAAAGCCACCTTTTGCGTGAGCTTGCCACCAGCACCTATTGTGCATTTAAAATAATAGGCTTGTTTGTCGACATAACTCACCGCAATCAATACCGCTTCACGGTTTTTGGCAATCGAATTAAATCCCACTTTCATCCCACTGACATCGCCTTTCATAACGCCGCGTATATCGGTATATACCAAATAGTATTCGGCGGTAAATTTATCGTCTATGGACACAAACAATGGCATGGTTGGCTCGTCGTAAAACTTGTCGCAGTTGATATAGCCGAGGTCGTAGACCTGCAATTTGCCGTCCATTTTGCTGCTGGTTTCGGCTTTAATGGCTGCCTTTTTTTCTCGCTCAATTTTCTTAAGTTTCTCTTCTCTAAGGTGTTTTTCCCATTCTTCTTTTGACTTGTATTTGGTTTCTGAAATAACATTGCCTTCGGCATCTAAAACCGTCTCGGTAATTTCCCATGATTCGTGCACCGTGCGTTTCGCAGGCAATATCCAATTCAATTCGTTTGGTGTGCGCGGGTCTTTAATAAACACCTGCATGTCGTTGTCTGATTTGCCAAGGGTAAAATCGACACCCACCCCAATTTTAGGGTCTATTTTAACTTGCTTTTTGGCTGCATCATTTTCACGGGCATTCAAATACATACTGCCTCCTGTTTGCAACATTTTTCCGTTGGAAACTGTAGGTAAACCGCTTTTGATGTAGTCGCCCAAAACGTAAAATTCTTTGAGTTCCACTTGCACTTTTTTACTGCTCAACAAACAGCCCGCTTTTAAGTAGAGTATGGTGCCCTCATTGCCAATAATAATCGTGTCTTTAAGCGGATTGATGAGGAAAAACTGGGAAGGTTTTTCGGGGAATAAACCATTGAGCCGTGGTTTTAAAGCCGCTAGAGTATTGGGGTCTATTGGTTTTGTGTATTTTAGGATTACGCCTACACTGAGGCCGCTGTATGGACTGGGAAAATTGCGCGGAAAACCTTGCACTTGAAACCCAATGCTGGTCGCGTATTCGGCAATGGCAGTGGCTTGCAGTTTGGCGTTGTTGCTAAAGGTGTAACGGTCGTATATACTGTCGTAGGCGAGGGGGTAAAACATAATGGTTTCGCCCTCCATCAAATGCGAAGCCACAAAATTAATATCTGTTTTTTGCTTCTCACCCACAAGGGTTTCAGTGGGTTTAAACACAATGTTGTATTTCTGTTCTTGCGCCCATGTGAGCTGGACAAATGCCAGGATAAAAATGCCTAATGTTAGATGTTTCATATATGGAATAAAATTTAATGGTTGTATGCGCCAGTGGAAAGGAAGCGCGTCACAATAAGGATAACGGCACAGAATCAAAAAATATTGCTAAGGAAATATTCTAATGTGTTTATTGATGCAATTGCCCCGCAGCGTGACGGAGCAAAGCGTAGTCTCTGCTGCGGGGGCTGCCGCTGCATGCAGGGGCAATAGGGAAACAACTGGGGCTTAAGGAATAAATTGTGGCTTTTTGGTATTAATCATGCTTTTGAAAGTGATGGTGTCCCCATACCAGAGACTACACTCACCATGTCAGAATTCGCTCAAAGCCGCGAATACGACACAGGGCAGGTCGTTACATCACGCTACGGGTCGCACCCTGTAGCGTGAAAACCCTGGCCGAATTGCATAAAAAAACCCTGAATATTGTTTTCAGGGTTTTCTCTGCTACAGGGTGGAGAATATCGGAGTCGAACCGATGACCTTTTGCATGCCATGCAAACGCTCTAGCCAGCTGAGCTAATCCCCCTTGTATTTAAGAACTATTGAGAATTGCGTTGATGTTGCAAACTCTTGCCTCCCGATAGCTATCGGGAGAGCTAAACCCCTTGTAATAAATCTTGCAATTTATAGGATTGCAAATTTATTGTTTTTAATTGAATTCGGAAATTTATATTTCAAATGAAAAATCAACACAATTTCAAAAAAAAAGAGTCCGGTATTTGATAAAATCCAAAATAAATAAGGATTTAGCCTCCGCCAGTTTCGCAACCTTCTAACGTCTTTAAAATTACTTTTAAAAATCCCACGGGGGTAAAAAAGCCTGATTTTGAAGAGCGGTTCAGCCAGAATAAAAAAAGTGTTAATTTTTCAAATATTAGCCGGACTCTGCTGCAAAAGTAAGCTTAATAAAAGACTTTTTTGAAACAGTGTTTTCTTATTCTTTCACCAATTTCCAAACCTGTCCATTCTGGTCTTTAAGCAAATAAATGCCACTTGACCAGGTGCTGATGTCGAGGGTCAGTGCCGTTTGAGTATCGATGATTAAGTTTGTCAGCACTTGTCCCTGCAAGGTAAATACACCAAGTGTTATGGCTTCGCTGCCTTGGTTTTTAAAGTTGATTTTATCTTGCGCGGGGTTAGGATAGGTCAATAATTGGTTGCTATGGTCGCTTAAGGTTTTGATCGCCGTGGTATTGCCATTGGTGCGGTCTATTACCTGTAAAGAGAAGTTGAACAAGCCGCGTTTGATGTGGCCTGTGGAGTCGATGTCAAACTCAATGATAGCTGTATCGGTGCAGGAGGCAGAATCACTAACAACATATTTTAGAATGAAATGTCCTGGACTTGTATAGTTGTGGTTCGGATTTGCGGCTGTTGAGTTAGAGCCATCGCCAAAATCCCAATAATGAGAGGCTATATTGCCAGCAGAATAGTTAAAGAGTATGGCCTTGCCTGGGGCTGAAGAATCGGTAAAAAGGTCGATTTTGGCTTTGACAGAAAAACAGGTGCGGCAGGTCACATAGATGTTTTGGGTTATGCTGTCTTTGCAACGAGAATCTAAGGCCAACAATTTTACGTCATAAAATCCTTTGTTGGTATAGGTATAAACTGGGCTCATGATGCTTGAGCTGCTACCATCGCCAAATTCCCATTTGAATGTGCTGGCACTTAAATTACTGGTGTTGTAAAAGATGATTTTCTTACAAATGCTGTCGTATTGCCAATGGAAGTCAGCATAAAAAGAGCCGCACGAATCGTAAGGTTTTACATAAACTATTTGGCTAAACGTGCTTGTCGAATTGCTGTCTGTAACCTTCAAAGAAACGGTATACGATTGTGGGGTAGCGTTGCCAAATATGTGTATCGGGTTTTCTTGGTTTGAAACACTGGCATCTCCAAAATCCCAAATAAAGGAAGTCGGTTTACCCTCAGATTGGTTGTAAAAATAGAACATCTGAGTGCTTTGGGTGTCGATGGTTTTATACCCAAAAAGCGCTTTCAATGGTTTGTTGGCAGGGCAACTTACCTGCAAGGTTATAAATGCGGTGTCATGCTGGCTGCCGTTGCTGCTGGTATGTGTAATTGAGTAAATGCCATTGCTGTTGTAAGTGTGGGTGGCGTGTTGTGTGCTAACAGGTGCGCTGCCGTCGCCAAAATCCCAAGTATACGAGGTCGGCGTATAGGTTCTGTTGCCAGTGCTGTCTCTGAAATCGAAGCTGCAAGGTTGTGAACTTCCTTGTACATAGCCTATCGTGTTGTTGCCCGCAACTGCATTGTTGAGCAATAAAATGAGGGCAAAGAAGCTTGCTAGGGTAATGCGTGTTTTCATCTATTGGGAATCAGGGTTTACAAGTAAAGTTAATTCAAAGATAAACAAACCCAAAGATAATTTGCCTTCGGCGCCTGTCATTTTTTTGTCAAGCTTTCTATTAAATGATAGTAGTTTATAAGATATAAATAAATTTGATAACAAATATGATAGTAATACTATTACTTTTGCATTTGATAAATTAAGATGAAAAATTTAATTGCCAGTGTAAAAATAGCCATCACTTCTCAGCTGTATTTGAAAGATCCTGAGTCGAGCGAATTGGGTTTAAAAATCGTGCACAAGGGAATAGACTTAATCAATTCCATAGGGTTTGAGGAGTTTACCTTCCGCAAATTGGGTTTGGAAATCAAATCGCCAGAGGCGTCTATCTACAGATATTTTGAGAACAAACACAACTTCCTTCTGTATCTCAACGCTTGGTATTGGGGTTGGATGGAATACCGCCTGCTTATAGCCACCAGCAATGTGGTATCGGCTGAAAAGCGTCTAGAAAAGGCGGTTTTTTTAATGACAGAGGGTGTTCAAAATGACCCTAATTTTCATGGCATTGATCTGGTTAAGCTCCAAGAAATTGTAGTGGCTGAGGCTTCAAAAACATTTTTGAACAGACGGGTTGATAAAGCCAATAAGGTTGGGGCCTATCAATCCTATAAAGATTTTGTGGGCAATGTTGCCAGCATCATCAAAGAAATTAATCCGACATACAGATACCCAAGTATGTTGATCACCACTGTGGTTGAGGGAGCTCATCAGCAAAGGTTTTTTGCCGAACACTTGCCACGCCTAACCAATAAACAACCAAAGCCCCATTATTTAAGTAAGTTTTACATGGACTTGGTATTAAAAACAATAAAATCGAATTAATATGCAGAATATTTCTCCAATCAAACGCTTCTGGCTTTTACTTAATGAAGACAAGTCAGACATTACCCGCATATACACCTATGCGGTGTTTCACGGTTTGGTCAATCTGTCTATACCCTTAGGGATACAGGCAATTGTCAATTTGATACAAGGTGGACAGGTTTCTACTTCTTGGATTGTACTTGTTGCCATAGTGGTTGCTGGGGTTGTGTTCTCGGGTGTTCTGCAGCTTTTGCAATTGCGCATTATAGAAGACATGCAACAAAAATTATTTGTGCGCTCCGCCTTTGAATTTACCTTCCGCATACCTAAAATTAAGGCAGAGGCAATCGACAAGTACAATGCACCTGAATTGATGAACCGTTTTTTTGACACCTTGAGTATACAAAAAGGTCTGTCAAAAATACTCATAGATTTTTCGACAGCAACCCTTCAGGTCTTATTTGGTTTGCTGCTCTTGTCCTTCTACCATCCTTTCTTTATTCTGTTCAGTTTTGCCCTCGTTTTCTTGGTTTACATCATCTATATGTTAACCGCTAAAAAAGGCTTGGACAGCAGTTTGAAAGAATCAAAATACAAATACCGTGTGGCTTTTTGGCTTCAAAATTTGGCTCAGAATAAAGACACATTTAAGTTGGCGGGCGCAACTGAATTGCATCTATCAAAAACCGATACCCATGTGCAAGGGTATTTGAATTACAGAGAAAAACATTTTAAAGTCTTGCGTCAACAATACTCTTTGCTGGTGGTTTTCAAATCGCTGGTTGCTGCAGGCTTGCTTATCATAGGCGGGTTGTTGGTGTTGAACCAACAGATGAACATTGGTCAATTCATTGCTGCAGAAATTATCATTCTCTTGGTATTAAATTCGGTTGAGAAATTAATTCTAAGCATTGAAAATATTTACGATGTGTTGTCGGCTTTGGAGAAAATTGGTTTGGTAACCGATATGGAAACTGAAGCCAGCACGGGGCAAAATTTCAATTTGGTCTACCAAAACGGCTCAGGTATTGAAGTGGAGGTAAAAGCTTTGGAGTTTGCCTACCCTGATGCGAGCCGCAAGGCAATCGACCATTTCAATATGCATGTACAGGCAGGGGAGAAAATATGTATAGTGGGCGAAAATGGTTCAGGTAAGTCGACCCTGCTGCACTTGATTGCCGGTTTATACCAAGTTCAAGACGGTTCCATCAGTTTTAATGGCTTGCCAATAGGCAATTTCAATCCTGAAAACATGCGTGCCAACATGGGCATTCGTTTTGCAGAAGAGCAATTGTTTCAAGGGACTTTGTACGACAACATCAGCATTGGTCGTTTGGATGTTAAATTTGACGATGTTTTATGGGCAATAGATAAAATGCAATTGTATGAATTCGTGAAATCACTACCGAAAGGTTTGGACACCGAAATAGGCGCTGAAGGTGATAAGCTGAGCAAAAGCATTGTGCAGAAAATACTCTTGGCGCGCAGTATAGCCAACAAGCCAGGTTTATTGCTGTTGGAGAACAGCATTGTATTTATAGAAAAAGAAGACAAGGAGAAAATCATCGACTTTTTGTGCAGCAGGGCACAGGCATGGACATTAATTGCCACTTCATCTGATCTTTATTTGAGAAATGCATGCACACGCATGGTAGAAATGAAAAAATTAAACACAAAATAAGATGTTAAACATTGCTAATAATTCAATAAAAGAAAATATAAACAACAAGAACTTTTTGTCCTTGTCGCAGGTATACCAAGAAAAGAGCAAAAAGCATTTGCCGAAATTGCTTTTGTTTTTACTCCTTGTTTTAATATTCGTTGTTCTTTTGCCTTGGACCCAGAACATCAGGGCAAACGGTACGGTTATCGCTTTAAAGCCGGGGCAAAGGCCCCAAACCATTAATTCCATTATCGGTGGAAGAATAGAAAAATGGTTTGTTCAAGAAGGCGACATGGTGCGCAAGGGCGATACCATTTTGTTTATTTCTGAGATAAAGGATGAGTACTTCGATCCAAGTTTGTTGGCCAGAACCGACGAACAATTGAAGTCAAAGGAGATGAGTGTTAATTCATACATGGAAAAGGTAAAAGCCATGGACAATCAAGTGTCTGCATTGGCGCAAGGCTTGATTTTAAAACAAGAACAGGCCGCCAATAAGTTGTTGCAGGCCCGTTTGAGTGTTAAGAGCGACAGCATCGATTTGCAAGCGTTTGAGGTCAATTACAAGATTGCTTTGGAGCAATATAAAAGGATGGAGGAGTTGTACGAAAAAGGTCTGAAATCGCTAACTGATTTGGAGAACCGAAAACTGAAATTGCAAGAGACCAACGCAAAAATGATTGCCCAAGAAAACAAGTTGTTGAGCAGCCGCAACCAATTGATCAATGCGCGTATTGAATTGTCATCCATTAAAGCGGATTTTCGCGATAAAATTGCCAAGAGTGAATCGGAAAAATTTTCAGCCCTTTCAGGCATGTATGATGCAGAAGCGGTGGTTACTAAGTTGCAAAACCAATATTCCAATTATTTGGTGCGCTCGGGTATGTACTATATTACAGCGCCTCAAGACGGCTATATCACCAAAGCTTTGAGAAGCGGAATTGGCGAGACGATAAAAGAGGGTACTGAAATACTCAGCATTATGCCAGCGAATATTGATGTAGCGGTTGAGGTTTACGTTCGACCAATTGACATCCCGCTATTGGGCAAAGGCAGCAAGGTAAGAATTCAGTTTGATGGATGGCCAGCCATTGTTTTTTCAGGATGGCCAAATGTTTCATACGGGACTTATGGCGGCTCTGTAATTGCCATCGATAATTTCATCAGTGAAAATGGAAAGTATAGGGTTTTGGTGGTTCCCGATTCCAACGACCATGATTGGCCCAAAGAAATTCGTGTAGGCGCTGGCGTTAACTCAATGATGTTGCTGAAAGATGTGCCAATTTGGTATGAATTGTGGCGTCAGATTAACGGATTCCCACCCGAATATTACAAGGTGAAAACGGAAGAAAAACCTAAAAAATAAACCATGAAAAAGACAATGTTTTGTATCGGATTGTTTTTGTTGCTAAACCCTTTGTTAAAGGCTCAGGACAGCAGCAGGGTGTTTGATTTTAAGTCGTATCTAAACCTTGTAAAGCAATACCATCCGGTGGCCAAGCAAGCGCAATTGCAGTTGGATAAAGGAGAGGCCAATGTTTTAAAAGCAAGAGGTGGTTTTGATCCAAAAATCAATTCAGACTTTGAACAAAAATATTACAAGGGCTCGCAATACTACAGCTTGTTTAACAGTGGTTTGAAAATTCCCACTTGGTATGGTATAGAGGTAGGAGCGGGCTTTGAACAAAACCAAGGCAGCAATTTAAATCCTGAGAACATTTTGCCGCAGAATGGTTTGGCCTACGCGGGTGTCAGTTTAACCCTAGGAAAAGGTTTGATAATTGACGAGCGCCGTTTTGCCTTAAAGCAAGCAAAAATCTTTAATGCAGCTGCTGCGTCAGAGCAAATGAACATGTTAAACGATTTGTTAAACCATGCCGGTAAGGCTTATTGGGATTGGTATATGGCTTACCAACAGAGTTTGGTGTTTAATGAAGCTTACGTCTTTGCAATGCAAAGATTTGAAGCCGTCAAGCAAGCGGCCTTATTGGGCGATAGGCCATTTGTAGATACCTTGGAAGCAGGTATACAATTGCAAGAAAGACGCATGAGTTTAGGTCAAGCCAATTTAGACTTTAAAAACAAGTCCTTAGCCATGTCGGTGTATTTGTGGTATGAAAACGAAACACCTTTGGAGTTAGAGTCAAGCACGGTGCCAATGGCCAAACCGAGTAGCTTGCAAAGTGCCCAAACATTTTCATCCTACACATCCCGCTTGGACAGTTTTATTGTTAGCCATCCAGAAATGCAATTGTACCGATACAAATTGGATGGTTTGGGTGTAGAAAAACGCTTTAAGCAAGAACAACTAAAGCCTTTGTTAAACATCAAATACAACCCGCTTTTGAGTTCTGGAAGTAACCAGTATTTGAACTATTCGAGCAGCAATTACAGTTGGGGAGTAGGGTTGAGTATGCCGGTGTTTTTGCGCAAAGAGCGCGGCGACTTGCGCATGATGGAGGTGAAAATTCAAGAAACAGAATTGGCAAGTAAATATAAAAACCTAGAGCTTAGCAACAAGGCCCAGGCCAGCATCAACGACTTTTATTTGAGCGCCGAGCAATTGGATCTGTACACCGAAACAGTGAAGCAATACGCGCAATTGTTGGAGGCGGAAAAACAAATATTCAACTCAGGCGAGAGTTCATTGTTTATGATCAACGCCCGTGAAATAAGCTATTTGAATGCGAAAATAAAGTGGATAGAATTGCAGGTTAAAAACCAGAAATCAATTTTAAACGCTTACCACAGCTTGGGTATTTTACAAACCATGTAAAATTACTTGCCTTGGAAATTGGCTTTTCGTTTTTCAACAAAAGCCGCCATGCCTTCTTTTTGGTCTTCTGTCGCGAACAGCATGTAAAAGTTTTTACGCTCAAAATACAATGCTTCTTGCAAAGGCATTTCGTAAGCGCGCAATACACTTTCTTTTGCCAATTGCACCGCAATTGGTGATTTTTCAGCGATAAGTGCTGCCATTTTGATGGCTTCAGAAAGGTAGAATTCAACAGGGACAATTTTATTCACCAAGCCGTATTCTTTGGCTTGCTGTGCAGAGATAAATGTGCCGGTTAATACCATTTCCATGGCTTTGTTTTTCCCAACGATTCTGGTTAATCTTTGGGTTCCACCAGCACCTGGCATAATGCCAATGCTGATTTCTGGTTGACCGAATTGAGCGGTTTCACTGGCTACAATCATATCGCAAATCATGGCCAACTCGCAACCGCCACCTAAGGCAAATCCACTGATAGCAGCAACCAAAGGTTTTTTGGTTTTGCGAATACTGTCCCAGGTTGAAAACTGGTCTATTTTTAACATATCAATGGCATTGCGGCCAGCCATTTGTTTGATGTCAGCACCTGCGGCAAAAGCGCGCTCGTTGCCACTTAACACAATGGCTCTAACATTTGGATCGTTGTCCAATTCAATTAAGGCCTCTTTAATCTCAAGCATCAACTCGAGGTTGAGTGCGTTAAGTTCTTTCGGACGGTTTAATTGAACGTGCGCTACAAATGGCGCTACTTGCTTGTTGATGAGTATAAATTCTGGCATCGGATAATTTTATTCTAGCGGGTTGCGTCTGGGTTGTATACACCAAATTGATAGTAATCTAAATTGCCTTCAAAACGGAAGGGGATAATCAGTATGCTGTCAACGGGTTTGCCGTTTTTAGTTGCAGGCACAAACCTATATGGCAAGTTTTCCAAACATTCTTTGGCGTTGCTGGTATAGGAAGAACCCGGCGTGCTAAGGGTTTCAACATTGTACAAGGCAGAATCTTTCCCAATGGTTACTTGCAACAATACAAATTGCGCATCGCCTAATTTGTTGTTAGATGAACCGTAATATGGCATTCTCAGATTTAAATAAATATTTTCCAACATCGAATGAACGCCTTGGCTGTAGTAGGCTTTTTTATCCGGGTTTGGAACTGTCTTAATTTTGTAATTGTATTTGATTTGGTTCAAAGGTTCATAAGGAGCTGGCTCTTCGACAGCTACTGCATAATCCTCTACATAGTCTGTGACACCTTCCATCATCATTGCCGGCGGTGCTTCATCCACCGATTCGATTACAGGCTCTGCTGAAGTTGTGTCTTTTACCTGTGCTTGGGCAAATGGAAGCGCTGCAAAAAGGGTGATTATACTTATGAAATATTTGTTCATGCTTGTTTTAATACGATTCTAAAAGTGGTTTTTTTATTGGGGATACTTTCCTTTACAAAAATATGTCCCTTGTGGTAATTTTCTACTATTCTTTTTACCAAAGAAAGTCCAAGGCCCCAACCTCTTCGTTTGGTGGTAAAGCCTGGTTTAAACACCCGCTTAAACAAGCCCTTTGGCATGCCTTTTCCGGTGTCTGTAATGTCTATAATGATGTTCTCTCCTTTGGTTCTGCACTTAATGGTGATGCTGCCTCGGCCTTCCATTGCATCCATTGCATTTTTGCAAATGTTCTCAATCACCCAATCAAACAAAGGAACATTGATGTTGGCCATGGCGCCAATGGCTTGTGATTCATAAATGTATTCCACTTCATCAGAGCTTCTGGTTTTGATGTAGTCGATTGCCAATTGGAGTTGCTGTGAAATGTCGCTTTTGGCAATAATAGGTACGGAACCAATTTTAGAAAAGCGTTCGGTAATTACTTTTAATCGGTCGAGGTCTTTGCGCATTTCCGCTAAAGATTCGGAGGTTGCAAAACTCTTGTCGGTTTCTATTAATTCAACCCATGCCATTAACGAACTCATGGGGGTGCCGAGTTGGTGGGCGGTTTCCTTGGCTAGCCCAACCCATACCTGATTCTCTTCTGCCCTTCTGCTGTAGCTGAAGGCAAAATAACTCACCACCACAAACAAACCCACTATCCCAAGCTGTATGAATGGATAAATTTTCAGTTGCTTGAGAATGGACGACTCATCGTAGTATACATATTGGCTGTAATCGTCGGTTATTTTAATTTCTATAGGCGCGGTTTCGGCCTTGAGTTCCTCAAAATAATTTTTTATTTGTCTCTTAGAGCGAATCAAACTGCTGTCAATGTTTCTGTAGGTAAGGTAGCCTGATTCATCGGCTAAAAATACAGGGATGGTGGTATTCGATTCAACAATCTTTGCGTAGAAAGAAATGTCTTGCTCAGGGTCGGCTTTTGCTATTAGTTCCTGCGCTTCTGCCCATTGGCTGATTTTTTTGCGCTCCTCTTTTGAGAGTTTAATCACCATTCGGTTTGAATAATACAAAGAGAACAAACCAATGGCCATGGCCAAGAGTAAGAGTATTATTTTTATGTATTTTTTGGTGGTGTAATTATTCAAGGAAATGGGCGGTTCTGCGCCTCAAATTTAAACAAATTCATTTAAAATCATTACTTTCGCCCGTAAATGTGGATACAATTTGAACAGCATTCAAAAGTCTATAAATTTGATGCCAATAATTTTACCGATTTAAGTCTCGCACTTAACAAGAAAGACAATGTCAATTGTTATTACTTGGACGGACCTGTTTTTGAGTATTTTAAAAGCGACGCCTTTGTTGGCAGTTTGGCTGCGGGAGGGAGTGTTAACTGCGAACGCATAAGCTTTTATCCGCATGCTTCTAGTACGCATACCGAATGTGCTTTGCATGTTTTGCCTGTTGATTTTGATATGCGCAACATTCAAATTCCTGTTCTTCAAATGTGTAAAATTGTGAGTGTATTGCCATCGCAAATTGGGCCAGATAAATGCATTGACATGGCAGCGCTAAAAGACTTTCAGAACCAGGAAAACTATGAAGCCATTGTTGTGAGAACCTTGCCCAATGGTCCTGATAAATGTCTTGAAAACTACTCGGGTAACAATCCGGTTTTCTTTGATCCGGAAGTTTTAAGCCACTTGCAAAATTTAGGGTTCAAACATATTTTAACTGATTTGCCTAGTATTGACAAAGAAAGCGATGAAGGCCGTTTGGCTGCCCATAAGAATTGGTTTTTGGTCGGTGAAAAAGCACCAGCCGATAGAACCATAACAGAATTGATCTATATTCCTGAGTCACTTACCGACGGGAATTATGTTTTAAACATTCAAGTGCCAAAAATTGAGACAGATGCGGTGCCATCGCGCATCCTTGTTTATCCATGCGTGTAAAATTTCCAAGCAGCGAGCAGGTTTTATATTTTGCCAACGTATTGGCAGATCGTTTTTGGTTTAAGCAAAATCCAAAAACGCTTGCCTCTATTTTGGTTCTGCGTTGGGATGAAATTGGCGACATGGCAGCCTCGGCCCATGTTTTTGCCGCCCTTAAAAAACGCTTCCCTGATGCGCGTTTAAGTTTATTGTGCAAGCCGTTTGTTAAGTCACTTATCGAGCATGATCCTAATATAGATGAGGTGTTTTGTTGTATAGATGATTTCAATAAACACTTTGATGCAGTGGTTGAAATGCGTGGGACTTGGAAATCGTTTTGGAAATCGTTTCAATATGGTGTTAAATACCGCGCTTCGAGAGCAGAAGTTCGCTTGAGAAACAAAGGCAAGCAATTGCACGAAACGTTAACCAATACGGAAACCATTTGGCCAATAACGGGTAAAATAGATGCGCCTCAATTACCCTTGTTTTACAGCCAAAACGATGAAGAAGTGGTGCAAGATTTTTTAGCGAAAAACCAAATCACGCGCTTTGCAATTATACATGCAGGCGCTCGCCGAAAATTGAGGCAATGGCCTAAAGATCGTTTTGCTAAGGCGGTCGACTATCTCAAAAACATGTACCAATTGGACATTGTTTTTGCCGGAACGCAAGAAGACGAAGCGGATATTGAAGACATTAAAAATGGATTGGGTTTTCAAACTTATAATTTTACCCAAGGCTTCAGCCTGTCGGCGTTTTCGGCTTTATGTAAAAAAGCCACTATCTATGTAGGGAATGAAAGTGGTCCTTTGCAAATAGCCTCTGCCATGGGCATACCGGTATTGGGTTTGTTTGGCCCAGGCGTTCCAGATATTTTCTACCCTTTGTCTCCAAAGTCGATGGTTATTCACCATATTCTAAAATGCAATCCCTGCGACCAAATTCATTGCGTGCAACCTGAAAATCCTTGCATAGAAATGATAACGAACGACCAAGTTCGGGGTTCAATCAATGAAATTTTGCGTTGATTGTTTGGTAAATTGTTTTTTTAATTTTAGATTCGTTAATAATTTTATCCCTATGCGTAAAAACTACTTTACTTTATTTTTATTAATTTTACTTGCGCCCTTGTCCTACGGGCAAATCCAGCCAGTTAACATTAAAATTACAGACAATATTGCCAAAGCTGGTGTTAACACCAATTCAGCAAAAAGAAGTATACAGAAGCCTACTGCTTGTTCAACTGATACCATTGAGTATCCAAGATACAAAGCAACAGCCTTGTACACGGTTTCTGTTGCAAAAGGAAGGGCCTTGGGTCAATTGTATTCATGCCCTAAATCTTTGACCGTATCTGGTTTTACCTTTTACGCTTTTGTCTTGCCATCACACAAGACCGCTAAAAAAATGAAAATTTATTGCAAATTGTACAAAGCTGGTTTGGACAGTTTGCCAAGAGGAAAAGCCTTACGTGTAGATTCGCTAAACATCGATTCAACTCTTGGCGGTGGTGTTTTAACGGTTATAGAGAAACATGCAAAATGGTCTTCAATTACCTTGGATAGCAACTACATTATAACGGTAGAAACCAATGATGATACACTAACGTGTGGTGTTGTAACCAACAATTATTCAAATAGAGATGGCGCAAGAGAAAATTTAAATTGCGGTTCAATAAGTGGCCTTTGGTACAGCGGAAGAAACTTGAACATTGGAGGAACGCCGTTCGACTGTGATATTCTTTTACATCCGCACGTTAAATACAATTTCGGAACGGATTTTAGCATTAAAAACAATTGTTACAACATCAACGACTCCATTAAGTTTACCAATGCCGCGCCGTACAATTTGTCCGGCAGTAAAATGTACAATAGATACCTGCGTTACAACTTAGCTTATTTTTGTCATAATTGGGATTTGGGGAATTTTTCAGGTTCTCAATACACTGTAGACAATAAAGTAAAATACAGCAGCAAGCAAAACTATCAAATAAGATTGATTTCAACGATATACGGATACAAAGGTAGTATGCAATATGGATGCTCTGATACCGCAATCAAAACCTTGTCTTTCAAACCGGATATTCCTACAGTCTCGGGTTCTGTAAATGTTTGCAAAGGCGATACTGCACAGTTTTCAGCTGTTAGTTCCGACCCAGGTGTGGTGTTTGAATGGTTGGCAAAGCCAAATTCTACAACGCCATTTTATACGGGAAAAACCTATTTGAAATTTCCTTTAACTCAAAACGATACCTTCTATTTGAGGGCCAATAACAATGGGTGTTTAAGTGGCGTAAGAATGATCGCCATAAAAGTAAATGCCTATCCGAGTTATTGCAATGTTTTAAACGATTCAATATGCGCTGGTTCAAGAGCCAACTTGAAAGCCTTGTCGGATATAGGAAACATAAATTGGTTTGCTGATCAAACTGCAGCTTTGCCTTTTTATTCTGGCAATGTATACCAAACACCTGTGCTGAGCAGTGATACATTTTTTTATGTACAAGCAGTAAACAATGGTTGTGCTTTGAACCCAAGAAAATTGGTTAAAGCTTTGGTTGGTTCTAATTTTGCACCAACAGCACCTGCAATATCTAACGATACCACCATTTGTTTGGCCTCAGGTAATGCCATTGCTTTAAAGGCAAATGCAGGAAGTGGTTTGAGTGTGCGTTGGTTTGATGTAGCCAGCGGTGGCAGCAGCATTCAATCAGGAAATACCTATTATTTCTTGCCATCAAAAAGGGAAATCAAAACCTTATATGCAGACGCATTCAATGGCGTATGCGGAAGCACTAGGGTACCTGTCAATGTAACCGTTGAAGACTATCCTAGCATCAGCAAAATCGTTAAAGACACCATATGCAAAGGCGATTCAGCGCACGTTAGTTTTTCGTTGAATTTCGGCGAAGCAAATTGGTACGATACACAAACTTCAGGTAATTTATTAAACACCGGAACACAATATACCTCAGCTCCAACCAGCACTACTGACTACTATATAGAAACAGTAAGTTCTGTTTGCGTTAACCCAAGCAGAACAAAAATCAGCACCTTGGTGAATACCTTCCCAACAATCATTAAAGTGTGGGGCGACACCATTTGTGCGAAGAACCCAGCCACCTTAAAGTCGAAATTCAC
>CANFXY010000029.1 GCA_947451105.1 Bacteroidota bacterium
GATGTGTTTTTATCTAAAACATAATACACATTCGTACTTGAATTATCATTTAAATACAATTCATCACCTTTAAATAAAAGCCCAGAAGAATCTTTCGCAACACCTGCAGATAAATGCAACGCAACCAATGCCTCGGAGTTTTTAAATGCACCACTCATTCCTTGATACATCCAATGAGCAGGTTTTACTAAAGTATAAATATTGTCGCCATATTCATTTTGCACAGAAGACAATAAAACTTGCCCAGTTAGGGCATCCCAAGCCAAATTTTTGGTGCATGTTGATGAGCCTTTATCAAATACGACAACACTATCAACAATACCTGCTCGAGTTATATGTTTTGTTGTTGTTACCAGCCTGGTTCTTTCTTTATTTAAAGTATATCCAGGCAAAATATTTACTAAAACAGAAGGCGGTATCCTATCAATATTTACATTGGGTCTAAAATTTTGATTTGAGGTCTTTTTTTCAGACCCAAAAATTGTAGTTTCTACGTTTAATCCAGATGTTGTTTTTTCAACTGTTTTATTTGGCCTTAATACAGTAATTTCATTTGAAAGTTTACCCTTTTCACTTTCCTTATAATATACCTTTTGACCACTTAAAGGCTCTAAGCCATCTTCTTCAAAAACCAAATCTGATTTAAGCTTTCCATGCATATCATTTGTTTCCACACTAATTCCTTGCGTTGCGGTTAAGTATGTAAATGAAGCTGAAATATCAAGACCGAATTTAACAGTTTTATCATTCCCTGCAGTATCACTAAATGCTTTAAAACTACCCGATAAATTAGGCGTCCCAAATCTTATCTTTTCCATTTGGATTTTTGTGGTACTTGAAATTGATGGATAATCTTTTGCGGTATAGAATTCTTTAACGGTATAGCCTAACTTATGTCTAATAATTGCTGGATTTGGATATTCATTTCTTATAGTTACTCTTGAATACCCAACACTTGGAGATGAATAAAACTCCTCCCCAATTGGCCCAATTTCATATGAAATCAATGGTTTATTCTTTTTACTTCTCAGTGCCTTAATTGCTTCAAAATTTATTGGCACTTTTAATGGATTCTCTTCTGCTCCCACATTTGGTTCGTAACTCGCAACTCCGCTACTTTTTGTTATTCCAGCATCTTTAGTAGTATAGTCATATACTAATGTGTAACTGGATGCCTGTTCTTTACCTATTGTCATTTTATCCCAGTTATCATTTAAGGTAACCTTCTTTACCCTATGACCTCCGCCCAATTTTGCGCCATCTATTTCTGGAACTCTTATATAACTTTTTTCAGGGTCAATTACTTGACAAGCGCCTATTCTTTGAAAGTATGAATATTTCCCAGTTAACATGCTCATGACATCAGGCAATACACCTAATATCATGTCTGCAATATTTTTCACATCAACACCTGAATGTCTTAAATCTGAACCAGGATACAATGTAAACGGCACATTACTCATACCATACTGCAGTGCCATTCTTGTAACAGGATGTGCATTATAAAATCCAGCTTTTTCAGCCTTAACTTTTATAAAGCCATAATTAGAATTATCTGATGCTGTACCTATTTCTTCCACTTCAAAATATCCAGACACCTGCTCGAATTTAGAATTATTATTAAACCCTATTTTTACATTCATACTGTAGTATACTAAGTCTCCTACTTCATAGTACTTTTTAGGGTCTTGACCATTAATTTTCTCAAAAATCAAATAGTAGTTCTTATTATCTCCATCATGTATTTCAAAGGTTCTATTTGAAACGCCATTAAATTTATCTTCATGATTCCAGCCCTTTATTTTCAATGCCCTTAATGCCGTTTTATCTTGCACATATGCATAGTCGTCTGATTCGTATTCAAATTTTATTCTTCCACCTGTTGGCAATGTTATATCACTAAGCATCCAAACACAGGCTCTTTTATCTTGATTTATTTTATCATCCTGAGGTGTAAATGGATAATCAGCTGTACTTTGAAGATTCTCATCTACAGTTGTAGCATTTCCACTGTAATAGTTAGAAGGCAAGTAATTCCCCCATCTATCTACACTTTTATAAGAAAAATCAGGATTGTCATTCTTATATTCAAATACATATGGCGCTGAAGTATTCACGCCCATTTTACCGTAGGTAAACCATATTTTATGCAAAGTAAGTTTACCTTTATTTGCCTCTTTTGTAAGCAAATTGTATAATGGATGGGTAGTGGCTCCAATGCCTGCTCTTAAACTAAATTGATTATAATTCTTGCACAAGTCATACGAGTAATCCAAATTCACTGTTTTTAATGGCTCAGCATTAAAGCCATTTTTATAAAACTCCTTTTTTGAAAAAAGTACAATCTGCTGAAGATAGAGCTGGGTAATCCCAGCATTATTAATTCCACCATTTTCATTTGATACTTCCCATCCATCAAGCCTTGGTCGCAAATAAAAAAATGCAATTTGATCTTTAGTTTCTATACTATGTGCATACCATAATTCTTTTTCCCCATATGAGTAATAAGCTTTTTGGTCTAAATTATCCGAATTAAAACCCTTGTTGTAAAACGCTGTTAAATTTTCAGATGGTGATCTCCATTTATAAAAGCTATTGTTAGAATTACCATTATTATTGTCAACATTTGACCGATGTAATCCATAATTAAATTTCACGTATTCTCCAATATCATTGTCGCTAGGACCGTTATTGTCCACATCAACATAATCTGGAGAAATAACTGCATTTAAAAGAAATGTAGTTGCATAGGCTCCAATTTCCTTTGACTCATAAAACTTCGAATCCTTATCTTTAGCATCTGCTTTTAAATCAGACTCGATATAATTAACAGTTCCATTTAAATAATTTACATTTGACGACAAAGCTGACGCATCAAAACTAACTTCTTTACTTTTCAAACTGTAAACAGGTGTACTAAAATAATATCTAGAACCATCAGGTTGTAAAACTTCAATTTCAGACATATGGTGGGCCAATCTATGGTCGCCAACTCTATTCAAGTCTGTCTTCTTTGGTTTATTCGTTATTGGATCTACTTGTGGGTTTCCATATAAATCAAACCAATAATTTTCAATCGTTTTAAAGTATGACTTTTTACTTGCAACTATCGCTTTGCTGCATGTAATTACTTGTTGTTTTGCATCTCTTTGCTGTTTAACTATATCTCCATCTAATTGAATAATCTTGTTGCCATCTTTGTTATTGAAATAATCTTCAAAATCACCAAATCTATTTCTTATTACAGCTGATGCTTCACTTGAACCTCCTTGTTTATTGAAAAAATTAATATCTGTTTCAATAAATTCATAGTCATTTTTAAATGTTAATTCTTGATAACTGTTGTTTACTTTTTCTTTTCTATAGGCCAGTTTATAGGTCAAAGGAAATTTATCTTGAGAGATTTTTCCATAAGTTGATTTATTTACACCGATTCCTGCATCTACGCCCAATTCACTTCTCCCAAATTCACCTTTAATAGATAGATTGTTGACAAATGGCTTCTTTTTAACAGTTGCAGGCCCGTACATTACAACACTATTTTGATGTGCCCGAAAAGAACCCCCAATTCCAGATGCAGAAATGTTAAAGACATCGTAGGTTTTTGTTGCAGGAGTTAACTGTCTTCCATATTTTTCTTCATCCATCTTTGTATCCATACTATTTGGAAATTCTTCCAAATCCAATATTGACCCATCTGGATAATTTACATCTTTCATATTAAAATAACCAAAAGCCATTTTATTATCCTCTTTATTTACTATTTGATCTTTTGTAATTACTGCTAATACCGAAAGTTTACGCTTTTGTTTAAATAGCCCTTCCGATAAATCAATCTTCACCGTAATTGTCTTTTCCCTGGTTTCAGGAGGCGGTACTTGCATTGCAAAATGTCTAGAAAATGAAGCTGAGTAAGCAAAGCCAGAAAAAGAATTTGTATACCCAAAAGTGTAACCTAACTCAGCATGTGATGAACGTGAGTTGTACGAAATCCTTGGATTATTTAAAAGATTGAATTTCCCTCCTCTACTATTTCTCACAAAATCTAAAGAAATACTTGTTCTTGATTTTGAATTGTAATCTATTCCCATTTGAACACCATACTTTTTTTGAAAAGTATCTTTGAGGCCATTTATTCCTTGTTTTGCCCAATATCTATATTTTGCAGAACCGGTTGTGTCTGAATCAAAAATACTTGTCTGGAAATTTCGTTCCCAATTGGCCCCCATTCCAAAACCAATGCCTGTATAATTATCAAACATCAGAGAAATGCTTTGAGTACTGACCTTTTGATTTGTCTTTAACAATTTAAATCCAGTGTTTTCTTGACTAAGCCCCAAGCTCTCAGTCTTGATTCTATTGAATACAAAATTAGTTGTAACATGAGGTTTATTATTGCGTTTTACTTTAACTATATCGCCATCAAAATCATCTGGAACGCCCCTTAATGCTCTATTTATTGAGCCTAAATTCAAACTCCAACCTAGTCCAACCCAACCTGCATCTTGTTCTGGATTTAAATCCCCAGAATACGATAGATTTACTGGATATCCCCCGATATCAAATAAAGGCACCTGATATTGTACATTCCCAGTAAAAGGATCGACAAAATCGCTATTTCCAACAGCTGTATAGGATGCATACTCGGGTTGTATCGGACCTCCTGATCCTGCGAAAACTTTTAAACCATAAAAATATGGTTGTAAAATCATAAATGACAACAACAATGACACACTCTTTGTTACCAAAGACGTCCGAATTTTATTTAATACCATAATTTATTTTTTGAAGATAATTCTTATATAAAAAATCTCACCTTTTATACTTCTCAATTCAAGTTTATACACTTTCCCTAAATCTAGGCCTAATGTTTCTAAAGGTGATAGTAATATCCCTGACAACCCTGAATAAACACTTGTTTGAACACTCAAGTTCAATTTTACCAACTTCCCAGAATACTCATCAACCAGGTTAATCTTCCACCTTTCATTTTTATTGAAATTATAAGTTTGATCGAATACCATTAAAATTGAATCCGAGGATTTTAAGTAATATGGATTGACATTTACTTCATTCTTAAAAGTAACTATTGCTTTCTCTTTGGGTTTAAGTGTATCTTTTTTTATCTTAAACTTCCATTGCTCACTAGTTGCAAAATAGGATTTACCAACATATGCAACTACTTGCCATGCATAAGATTTCCCCTCTTCTAATGCTGGCAAGTCATACGGATGAACCAACACAGGACTTCCCAAACCCTCTAATTTAATTAAAGGTCTATTAAGAGCTAAAGCATCCTGTTTTGTTTGACCATCATTTATTTGAACTAAATTAAAAGAGTAGTTCAAATTAGCGGAAGAAGCAATTGGACCCGGTGGTATCCATGTATAAATTGGTCGAGTTTCCGAAATTTCAGAATTGTCTCCTGGATACGACAACAATAAAGGTGTCGGATTTTCTAAATGAATTTGAATACATTGTGATTGCTCTGTTGCGCCTATTCCTGCACCTTGTCCTCCACAATCTGGATTTGCACAAACTGCCCAAATACACAAAGTATAATCGCCGGATGGAAATGTTCCTGTTTTTTGTTCAATTTCTGCAATATCAGAATTTAAAAAATTCAGTTCCCTAAATGAAAGGTTAGAAGGTGTTATTACATTACCCCCTGTTTGTAAAGTGAAGACATCAGTCTTAAATTCAACAACAGGTGACATATCTTGACTATAAATCTTACCAATGAAAATAGATTCTACTGGCGTCTTCCCCGAAAATAAAGCAATAAAATTTAGAGCTTCCTTAGTTGAAAACATATAAGGATTTACAGAATTAAATTCTATAGAAACTTGGGCCTTTAATTCCGACTTACAAGTAACTAAAGACAGGAAAAACATTATTAAATAACGAAATAATTTCATTTAGTTGATGGTTTCACACAACAAATGTATGAATGTATAAGTCAGAAAAACATAGCATTAGATGTAATTTATAAAAAATCATAGTAAACTACTATTGCTAATAATAGTTTTCTATTGTAAATTTGGAAGTGAATGATTAGAAAACATTATTCAAGAAAAATCAAACTAAAAAGCAACTAAAAAAGCATTTAAAACTCACTATGTTATTCCCCAAAACTAAAATTTTAATTATCGAAGACCATCCCCATTATTTAAGTGGATTAAAAAATTACATTTCAAAAAACACACAAAAAACAGAAATAGATTGTGCCATTACAGGAAGTATTGCAATAGAAAAAGCTTGTAAATTTAATTTTGATGTAATTTTGGTTGATCTTCAATTGCCAGACATTAGTGGAATTGAAGTTATTCAAAAATTGAAATCTAAAAATATCACTTCAAAGTTTATTGTCAATTCCTATTATTGTGGAATTTTCCAACTATCAAAACTATTGGATATTGGCGTAGATGGCATATTGCAAAAAGGTGATGATGAAGAAGAAATTATATCAGCTATTGATCAGTGTAAAAAAAATGAAAAATTCTATTCTAAAGCCATTCAAAACAATATCGGGAAACTCCATGATGAATTTAGAAAATGCAAGTTTACTGACCGAGAAATTGATATAATAAAACTTATTAAGAAAGGCATAACAACAACTCAAATTTCGGATTCATTATTCATTTCAGAAAGTACAATTAACAGCCATAAAAAGAATATATTTAACAAGCTTAAGGTCAAGAATTCAATGGAGTTAATAGAGTTTTGCAATAAGAATAATATGTTTTAAATTCAATTTACCTTTAAAAGTAACTGTATATAATTTTTCAGAAATTAAATTAAAGAAATAAGGGCTTGATTCATAACAGCCAGTAGATGAGAACGAAGGAATAAAAGTAAACTATATAATCATAATGGTCGAAAAATAATTATAAATTCTTTTAGATTAAGTGATTTAATTGCATAATTTATTATAATTGAATACCAAGCATTGCGGAAAGCCTTATTTAAATTAGAATATTTTTAAACAATATAAATACCAGACCTAATGGCATACATAACAACGCCAACCATATTATCAGTTTTTAATTTTTGCATTATATTACTTTTATGGTTATTAATTGTACTTGTTGAAACACTAAGTTTATCTGCAATTTCATTAGAAGTTTTTTGATCGCAAATTAATTTAATTACATCTAATTCTCTTGTTGTCAATTTTAAATTCAAATTGCTTTGAGGAGGTAAATTCTGAGATAGTAAATATTCAACCCATTTTTCTTTTACTTCTGGAGTTAAATACTGATTTCCATCTAAAATTAAATTAAAAGCTTTTAAAAGCTCATTTTCATCTGTACTTTTAAGTATAAAACCATTAACACCAAGCTTCAGTAGCTCAACAATCTGACGTTTACTGTCTAACATCGTTATAACAATAATTTTAATCTGAGGTAATTCCTTTCTTATTATTTTAGCAACTTCTTCCCCATTCATTATTGGCATATTTATATCTAGAAAAACAAAATCAATTATACTTAATCTACATTTCTCAAGCGCTTGCAGACCATTTTCAGCTTCTTTGATTGTATTAATATTGGGAATACCAGACAAAAGTTTAATTACCCCTTTTCTATACATAGGATGATCATCTACTACCAAAATATTTAAGCTAGGTAAAGTATTCAAAATTATTTTAAAATTCAATTATTAAGTTAAATCCATTGTCTCCGCAAATATTTATTTTTGCATTCATTAACTCTACACGAGTATTTATGTTTTTTAGACCAATACCATTTACAAGATTTGCTTGTTCTTTAAATCCAATACCATTATCTGTATAAGTATATATAAAATTATACTTGTTTTTTTGTAGTTCTATATTTATTAGTCCTGCTTTACTGTGTTTTTGTGTATTCATTATCAATTCTTGAGTTATTTTATACAAGTGTGATTCGATATTTTCATCAAAAACACATGTTTTACAATTCGTGTTAAAAACTATAAGTTGTTCCCCTTTCTTACTTGAATCAATAATATCCGTAATTGCTGAAATTAAACCATATTTTTTAAGCGAATGCGATGTTAGATTATGAGAAATTTGCCTAACTTTTGTTACGGCTTCTTTTAACTGGATTTTTGCTATATTCTTATTCTCAATATCTTCTGCATTCTCAGATTTTAAAGCATCCAAAGTAAATATAATTGCAGAAAGAGTAGGGCCTAATTCATCATGTAAATCTCTTGACAATCTTTCCCTTTCATTGTTTTGACCTACAATCAGATTGTTCAAGGCTTCATTTTGTCTTTTTTTAATTTTAATATGAAATTTTGAAACTAAAACAGAAAAGAAAAAACCCAAAATGGCAAGTACCAATGAAAAAACAATTATTAATATTGAAGTAACATTTTCACCTATTTGCATAAAAAACTTTTAGTATACATTATATTCAGCAACAAATTAGCAAAGCAATTTATGATAAAAAATGCAATGTCAAATATTTTATTATCAAAACTATTACCAATTAAACTGGGATAAATAAAAATAAATAAAATTAAAAGGTAATATATTATCCTAGCACTAGCAATCCAAAAGTACATATTTTTGAAAGGCAACATTTCTGATTTATCAAAAACTTCAATATTTACATATCCGCTTTGGAAAATAAGAAACAAAATCACCATTATAAAAAAATAGCTCTCATTTATCCATTTAAAGTTAATATTTCTCATGAGTATTTGCATCAATATTGCTAAAGCAATCACAAAGCAACCTAGGTAATTAACAAATGTGCTAGATAATTTAAACCTATTAAAATAAAACAAGAAAAATATTGCGTCAAACATCAAAAATAATTTAAATACAAAGTAATTATTTATATGCTTGAAACTTAGTACACTGCAAATTATTTCGATAAAAATAGATAAAATCACAAACCCCCAAAATATTTTTTGAGAATATTTTAATTTTTTAAAAAAGAACAATCCAGTAAAAAATGGCAGTAAAACAGACAATATGCTGAGATACTTTAACCACATTATGAATTAAGCGGGTTGGGACTTCCACACATATTTGGACAAGGGTTGCCAAATTCGGCAATCAAACCATTATATATATCATCTTGATTTGCCTTAACCCCTACTATTACCATTTTAGGACTCCCATTTGACTCTTGCGCATAGTAAATTCTTATACCTACACAATCTTCTTGATTTAATATGTTTTGAATGGCTTGTTTACCATAAAAAAAGCCTAAAATAGTGTTTGCTGGTTTTCCAGTTCTAAAATTGGATGTAAGTGTAGAAGCTTCTGACAATGTGATGTCGTGATTTTCGTTTCCTGTAAATGACATATGATTTATTTTGTTTGTTAATTAGTTTTATACTGCAAGTATCTATATATTATTGTTTAAATTAGTTAAAAAAACAACAGTCATCATCTTAAAAAATTATTAAGATTCATCTTGTTGCCATTTGGGTATTGTATCATAATAAAAATATTTTTCTTTAAAATCAAAATTATTGTATTCAATAACCAGCGAATCATTTCTAAATTTATTTCCGATAAAGTCACTACCAACTTCCCCTACAAATGAAACCATTTTTTTATTTTCAAATATTAAAATCTTCATTGGTTTTTGCAAATATGTCATAATTTTTGAAGGTTCTGTGTTGTTTTGAATCGTTGTATACAAAGAATTCTTAAAATACATACTACTAAGTACAAATAAATTATTATTAAGATTAAATAAATCATATAGAGAATCATCATCCTCAATTATTGTAATTGGCACATAAGAAAAATCCAAAGAATTTAAACTACTAAAATGTATAGTATCCATTAAAATAATACGTTCATTTTTGTATAGATAACTGTGAAAACATTGATTAAAAGTATCTACCTTAATATAGTATGAATTTTTAAGATCATTAGATTTTAGTTTACATCTAAAAACACTTTTTGATTGCAAAGTTTTATCTTCAATATCTGCTTTTTTACTTTTTGAGTTACAACTTAAAAGTATGATAAAAAAGAGAACTTTAATCAAATAAAGGTATTGTAACATTTTTTTCATTTGGAATAAATATACGATTGACTAATCCTGTTGATGGTCTAGTTATTTGAGGTGTTGAAGTTTGGTCAGTATTTGAAACCTCAGACATATAACGTCCATAATTCTTGTCATTTATTAAATCATAATTAGTAACAATAGTGCCAAAAATATGATTTATTAAAATCTTTATATGAAGTATTATTATTTGAAAATCTTTCATATGGTTTATTGTATATTTAAGTGTGATTATAATAATTTTATTATAATCATTTGTATATAATCTCTGATTCAGGATTTAATTGATAAAAACTAATTATTGAATCATTTCCTCCAACAATGATTTTTTTTGTGTGATAACCAATTTTCCAATTATACTTTTTCTCTACAATTAAATTACCTGTTGAATCGTACTGTTTTTTTAAAATTAGTTTCTTATCTAAATCATCATTGTAAATATATAAGTCTTTTAAATTCCCATTTTTATAATAAGATAAATATAAGTCTCCGTCATTTAAAAAAAACTTAGCTTCACTTTCGAATCTGTAATCATTATTAAAATTCCGTTCAAATTGTTTACTTCTTGTTTCTTTTATAAATGTAGGATGTTTTTGATTATCGCAACCACCAATAAAGCAAATAATAATAAGTATGTTATAAAATATTAATTTTTTCATATATTGTATCATATCTATTTTTATTTTTTGTAGCATCAAAATCTATTGGTTTATTAACAAGCCCTATTCCTTTTACTTTATCATAATATCCTAAAATTTTACCTTTTTTAAAGAAATTATTTTTAATATTCTTCTTTATTCCTATTATTAATTGATTAGCTACTTCATCAATATTATTTTCAATATTTAAATAATTGTCATAATTTGTAACAAATCCTAATTCTATTAGAGTTTTGCGTTTTGCCTTATTAACATCTTTTAGAATTAACAAATTTCTTATATCTTTCTTAGGGCTATTAGCAACTACCGTTACTTTATTATAATATTCTAATATATCAGACGAAAATTCGCGTTGAATTATTGTTTCATTTTTATTAGTAACAGATTCTCTGTATATAGTATGTGAACCAGTAATTGTATGATCATCGTCTCCATCCGCATGCAAGGAAATGAAATAATGCGCTTTTTTTTCATTAGAAATTAATACTCTTTTCATTAATTCTAGTCCTAGTTCTTCTGAACTTCTAGTATTAAAAGTAATAACACCAAGTTGTTTAAGTTTCTCTACTAATTTAACTCCAACTTTAAACATTAATCGACCTTCTGTTTTATATGAAGAGGCAATTCTTTTTACTTTCCATGTTTTGAAATCGGCCAAAACATAATCTGGGAATTTAGGATTCTCAGGAGTAAAATCAAAATATGATTTAATTGTTTCAAATGTTTTATCTTTTTTTATTTTAGGTTTACCATCTGATCCCTTAATTTTATGTTCGAAGCCAATTGTTAAAGCTGTACCAACATTTTCACTATCTTTCCCATGCCCAGGGTCAACTACTATTACAATTTCATTAATTGAATTTACCCAAGTATGAATTTCTGAATCAAATATGTCATATTTATCTATTACTAAAACATTATTTGAAGTGTTTAAATCATTAACATCTGAAAGTGTATTGCTTATTAATGCATCTTTTTTTTTGAGTAATTCACTTTTTGAAGTTAAATAATTGGATTTATCTATGATTGCATTAATACTTTCAAATAAATTCCCCATAGCTAATTATTATTTTCATTAGTTTCACAACATTTTTCTCCAAACATTTTATCATAAGCTTCTGCTTTTGCTGCAGGATCTGTTATGGCATCTAATATTGTTAAACCTTTAGATACTTTATCATTTTCAAGGCTTACCCTAATTGTTTCATTGTCTTGTGTTTTTAAACCAAAGCAATCTAATGCCTCACCACCGCCCAATAATGCATCTACTATTAAGCTATCAGTTGGTAATACACGGTGGGTTACATTTTTTATAATGCCACGAACGGTAAATTGGTTACCATCAGGTGTATTGTAGGTACTTTCTAAATCGGGGTTCTTTTTAAAGTTAATTCTACTACTTACGCTTGCAGGCATACCAGGTACTGGTGTGCCTAGTGGTACATCCCAACTTGTTCCTGGTGATTGAGCATAAAAATCATGTATATCTTCATTGTATTTTACAATAAAACTGCGTTTGTGGTTTTGATAATCATAAACATTGCCCAATTGGTTTATAATTTCTTGATAAGTTGTATCTGCATCTGCTTGGGTGTTTAAAACCTCTAATAACATTTGGTATAAGCCATCTATTTTACAGGTTATTTTCTTTTCTTCATAGCCATTACTAAATACAAAAGTAACATCATCTAAATATATTACAGTAATTAATTCTTGGTTTAATTGTCGAAATACAAAATTAAGTGTACGGCTTTTATTTAGATTTTCTAATACACGAGTGGTGCTATCTTCAGAGCTGCTGGTTTCTGTAGTAGTAGTCTCAGTATTTACTTCTATTTTGCGGTTAGCTACACTTTTTTGCGTTTGTTTACTTATAGTTCTATTTAGTGCTTTTACACTTTCTTCACGCATAGTATTTACAGAGCTTTTTTTATCTACACTTGTACTACCTCCTATTGGCGTTCCTGGTATGCTAAAATTAACACCTCCGCCCACTTGACTATCTTTTTTGTCTTCGGTTCTAGTATTGCTGCTTGTTTCATGCTCAGCAAGACTTTCAAAGTCTTTCGCACTTTCGTCTGTAAAACTATCCAATACATTTTGTGCGTCCTTTTTTACAGAAAGCAAGCTTTTAAATGTTTTTATACTTATGGTTGTTTTTTCGCCTGGCAATAAAGAAAAGCTTTTTACTGTACGTCCTACGCCATAATTGCCTAAAAAAGTATTGGTTCTATAATGTTCAACCATTGTAATTTGAGGTCGAACACTGCTTGGCTTGGGTGCAAATCTTAAAATCTCTTGACCTGCCATATTGCGTTCCATTACAGGCATAGCTGTTTTGGCAAGTGATGCCACTTCTATGGCATTGATACCTGCAATTTTTAAATTTTCATAAACAGGAGTGCTTGTTGGTGATTCTGTAAGACCTACTGTTAAAGCTTGTCCTATTGGCATTAAAGGAACTACACTTGCTTGTATAGTATCAGGTGAAATCACAGTAGCATTATTAGATACTGATGCTACATATACATTGGCAATATTGGCAGCCAAAATTTGAGGGGTAACACTAACCGCTGCCACCGCTGTGTAGTAATTGGTAGATGGGGCTGCACCATATAAGGCTTTAAATTTGGACACATTACTTGCACCCGATAAAACAGGCAAATAAATGTTGGCTACAAAACTTTGTGTTTCTGGTAAATTGTATTTAATTATTGGAGCCTGCCCTGCATCATCAAATTTAATTAATGGCTCTTGCGGTAAGCAGCTTACTGGGGTAGTGTTTTCTGGCATTCTATTATTAATTTATTGTTATGAATTCAAAACTATAAACTAATAATGTCCTAACAATATTTTTATTGCAAAATTTACTAAAATTGATTAGAAATAACTACCTTTTATAGTTAAAAATATCTATGATAATTATCTTCTGTATTTAAAATTTTTAATTTTTGTACAAAATTTTATATTTTTATTGTCTAAACTCAACTGCTATTTGCAAGGTTGTAGTGTATCCCTCAAGACAATTTTCTCTCTCAATTTAGCCAGAATTTAACTTCTGCTTTTTTTTAAAAAAAAGTGAATCAAGTCAAATGGTTTGGGAATTTTCCAACTATCAAAACTATTGGATATTGGAATCGATGGCATATTGCAAAAAGGATATAATGAAAAAGAAATTAAATCAGCTATTGATCAGAGTAAAAAAATGAAAAAATCTATTCTTAAGCCATTCAAAACAATATCGGGAAACTTGATGATGAATTTAGAAAATGTAAATTTATTGACCGATAAATTGTTTTAATAAAACTCATTAAGAAAGGCATATCAAAAACTCAAATTTCCGATTCATTATTCATTTCAGAAAGCAAAATTAAAAACTATAAATAGATATATTTAACAAGTTTAAGGTCTAGAATTCAATTTCTTGCTCATTATCGCTTTGTTTTATAAGATTCTACTTCATCTTTGATTTCATCAAGGCTTTTTACCTTTCTTTTTGCAACATATTCTTCCAATTCCTTTTTTGAAAAAAGCAGTTTACGCTTGCCACTGCGGTAGAATGGCAAATCCCCTTTTTCTGCCTTTGAATAAATTGTGTTTTTTTTGATTTTCAGAAAAGATGCTGCTTGCTCGGCTGACAAGAAATCCTCTTCCATGCTTGGTCCTTTAGGCGATTTGCCATTTATTAACTGTTCCATTGCTTCTTTTGCAGCAGAGCGCACTACCAAATTTATGTGGTGGTAGATTTTGGGTAGTAATTCAATTACTGTTACTTCTTCTTTATTCATTTGACTTGATTTTAATTATTATGATTAAATACAAGGCAAACTTAATATGATGCCAATCCATAGAAAAAACCTACATTTTACAATATTTCGTAAAAAATTGGATTATTTTTTAAGAAGAATTTTTCTTACACGAGCAATCTTATATTTGCTATAATCCGCATCATATGGAGCATTTTCCTCTTGTAAAAATTCATCTTCGGACAATAACTTTCTGTCTTTTAAGATTAACTTAAATAACGGAAACAACTCTAAATACACTTTATTTTTAGGAATCCCTTCAACATGGAATGCATTCAATATTTCTAAAAAAAAACCTGTGTCTGCTTGTGCAAATTTTAAATACATATTTTTTACAAATTCTTTGTCATTTCCAGAGGTCTTTTCTAATATATCTATTTGTTTATTTATAATATTTTCAAACCAATCGCTTTTCGGAGTTTGTCCTTTTTGTTCATTATATTCTCTCCTTCTAAACCTTTTACTAAAATCTTCAAAAATTATGTTAGTTTCCTTGTTATTGTAAATTGAATTAAGTTCAAAACTTTCGATAATACTTACGAATACTTTACTTTCTAAATGAGATTGAATACCAAACAACCAAGAGTTAGGTAAAAAAAACAACCCATCAACTTTTGACAAACGGTCTAATTCAAATAAAACATCTTCTAAGTTAATAAACCACTTTAGAGTACTATTTGAAAATCTATATTCTCTTAGTTTTTGTCTGATTTCAATATCTGGGAATAAGACCAAATCGGTGACGAAATATAAAAACTGATTGACAAATTCAATCTTATCATCTGGTTCAAAATTGTCTTCAAATTGAAATAATTGTTCGGCAAATAAAGTCTTCTTTGCTATTTCGGCTTTGTGCTTTAATTTCTTGATTTCATTCTCATATTGAGTTACGTCTAAATCATATTGCAATTTGATTTCTAAAGGCATTTCTATCATAAATCTATATCTATTAGATTAGCAGCCTTTACTTTAGTTTCAGATAACACTTTTGCATAAATCATAGTTGTCTTAATATCCTTATGTCCCAGCATTTTTGAGACTATAAACATATCAGCCCCTTGGTTTAAAAGCAATGTTGCGTATGTATGTCTAAAATTATGTAGAGTTATTTTCTTCTTAATACCTGCCTTTAAAACCCATCTTTTTAACTTATCATTATTACTATCCGAATATTTTAGACCTTCGAAAATTCTTTCTGTTGAATCACCCATTTGACCGAGAACTTCTACTGATGTATTGCTAATGGGGTGCATAATAACATCACTCGTTTTCTTTTGAATTATATGGATAAAGTAATTCCCGTTGGTTTGTTGTATATCACCCCAAGTTAAATTTTCAATATCTGACCATCTTAAACCCGTTAATGCAGAAAAAATGGCTGCATTTTTTAATGCTTCCATATCACATTCTGTTTGTACCAAAAGTTGTAATTCCTCTTGAGTTAGAAATTCACGTTTCGTATCCTTTTGTTTAATCCCCTTAACATTTCTTAAAGGATTTTCCATTAGTAACCGAGCCTCTGTTGCTTCGTTAATTGCACATCGAAACTTATTAAAATAACTTTGGGCTGAGTTATGACTCAAGCGCAACCCTTTGACAGTATTAAGTCTATTTGCGTTTAAGAGATATTCTTTGAACCTATCGCAAAAATCCTCAGTTAAATCGCCCATTTTACATTTACCCTCCGTAAATGAATTGAGATAATGAAGTGCACTTAACCAATTACCATAATTTCCATCACTCTCTTTGCGCTTTTCACACAAATCTTGAAAGAACTCTAAAAAATCTCGTTTTTTATTTTGAATGTTAAATATTCCATCTTGTTCATTTAAAATTTCTCTTTCTTTTCGATTCTTTACTCCTTCTGCAAAAAGTATGTTTTCTTTGTTATGATTTTTTTCATCCAGAGTCATTGGCTTTTCATATAAATAACGATTTAGGAATTCTCTTCTGGTAAACTTACCATCACCCTTTCTAATTGGTGGATAGAAATCCAGATATAAACTTACTTTACCATTGGCAATTTTCTTTTTTCTTAAATGAACACTCATGTCTTAATTTATTAAACTGTTTAATACTTGTTTTTTAATAATCACTTTCCCTCCAATTTTTGAAGTTGTAATGGTATTGTTTTTTATATACCTATATAAACTCATTCTACTTATTCCGAGAAGCAAGCAAGTTTCCTTTATACTTAAAAACTCCTTAGTTTGAATCAGCTCCATATCAATTCCTACTGATTTATTATATTCTTGAACTTGCGCTTTTTGGGTCTTCTCTAATTTAACTTTTAACTTGTATGCTTGACTTGCACATTTGTGCGAGCAAAATTTGGTCACTGTGGTTTTTGCAATAAATCCATTGTTGCAATGCAAACAGATTTTTGGAATTGTTATGTTGCTACTCATTTTGTATAAGGTTATATAATATTGTAACATGATGTAACAAATTGTAAATAAGAAGAGCAAAAAAACTCAAAAAATTGTACCTCATTACACCAAGGTACAACAAAGGTACAAAAAGTATCATATCAAATCCAAATATATGTGAACTAAAAACAAAACAAGAAAACACCAAGAACGTTGGTGTACAATAGTTTTATAAGATTAAGTTGTATTAATTCATATAGAGTAATATTGCCACTACTTTCCTATACAAAACTTCCCAAAAATATTACCTAAAACCTCGTCATTGCTGATCTGCCCTGTGATGTCTCCAATGGCATAAACTGCACGTTTTAATTCGAAAGCCAAGAGATCGCTGCTTGCCGATTGGTCCATTAAAACCAGAACTTGTTCTAAGGCAAGAATGGCGTCTTTTAAACAATTGTAATGTCTGGTATTGGTAATTATGGTGTCTGATGAATTTTGATTCAATTGAGCCATATCCCAAAGCATTTTACGCAAACTTTGTAAGTGGCTATGGTTTACCTGGTTTAATGAAATCTCTAATTTGTAAGCCAATCCATTTGAATGGATAAACATTCCTAAATCTTCAATTGACACATTGGCGGCTTGATCCAACTTATTGCCCAACAGCAAAACTTGAGCCTGGCTATTTTTAGACTTTATCATATCCAAATCTGATTTCAGATCCTCTAAGGTGATTGTTGACAAATCATAGATATACAAAACAATGTTTGCCTCCGTAATTTTTTGCAAAGCCTTTTCTATACCAATTTTTTCTATCTTATCTTCTGTTGACCGTATGCCAGCAGTGTCAATAAAACGAAAACTTACACCCTCAATATGAATTTCCTCTTCTATGGTATCACGGGTAGTTCCAGCTATTTCAGAAACGATGGCGCGCTCTTCACTTAACAAGGCATTAAGCAAAGATGACTTGCCTGCATTTGGCCTACCTACTATTGCTACAGGTATGCCATTCTTTATGGCATTGCCATATTTAAAACTGTCTAAAATAGGGCGAATGGCCGCCATTAAATCGTTTACTTGTTGTTTTAATTTGCTGCGGTCTGCAAACTCAACATCCTCTTCTCCAAAATCGAGTTCAAGTTCTATTAATGAAATAAAATCAAGAAGGCCGACGCGCAATGTTTGAAGATGCTTTGACAAACCACCGCGCATTTGCTTTAAAGCCAAATCGAGCTGAGATCGGTTTTGTGAAGCAATGATGTCACCAATGGCTTCCGCTTGAGCCAAGTCTAATCTGCCATTTAAATAAGCACGCATGCTAAACTCGCCTGGCTCTGCCAAACGGGCACCATGGCGGCTTAACAATTCCACAATTTGCCTTTGGATATATGGTGAACCATGGCAGCTAATTTCTATACTGTCCTCAGCTGTGAAACTTTTGGGTCCTTTAAAAATAGAAACCAATACTTCATCGATAAGTTCCTCCCCATCAACAATGTGGCCGTAATGAATTGTATGACTTGCTTGCTTGCACAAGTCCTTACCTTTAAACACTTGATTCACTATTGTAAACGCATTGTTCCCAGATACGCGAATAACACCCAAGGCAGCGATTCCATTTGCTGTAGCTGGAGCAACGATGGTGTCATCAGGGAAAATATTGGCGGTATACATAAGCCCTGCAAATATACACATGGAAATTTAGATTGCCGAAGAACATTCAGCATATAAACAAGAAAAGCCAACCCAAAAGGGTTGGCTTTCCAAAGTGTTTAGATAATTATTATCTGATGATTTTAACGATACCATTCAATACAGGCTCGTCTTTATCAATACCTTTGTAACGGTATTTCAAGATGTAGTAGTAAGTTCCATCTGGACATTCAGCACCAGTGTTTTTTACTTTACCATTCCAGTCATTGGTTTTATCCGTAGACTCGAATACTTTAACACCCCAACGGTCGAAGATTACCAATTCGTATTTGTCTTCACCTTCAATCAAGATGTTGAACACTTCATTACCTACCAATCCATCAGGGTCAGTTCCATCGAACTTGCCGTTTGGAGTGAATACGTTTGGTGGACGAACAACTGCTTTAAAGTTGTTGAATATACGTTTACATATTGTGTCTTTACATCCGTTTTCGCTTGTAGCTTCAAGACATACCCAGTATGCACCAAGTGAGTCTCTGTAGTCTTCGCAGATTTGAGGATTGTTGTAGTCTCCAGTGTTCTTACCATTAGCTACAAATATTCTTGCTGGCTTAGGTAGGCTCATCAAATCAACCGGGTTGTAGAAGCTCCATCTATTGTTAACAACATTACCTGATGATGCTTTTGATGTGTTATTGAAACAGAATACAGGTTTACGTGTAGAGTCAACATCGAAGTCGGCTATTATGCCTTGTACTTCCACCTCGACACTGTCTTGCATCGCACATATCTTACCAGTAGTCGGAGCAGACGTTACGTCGCCCATAAACTTCACAGTGTATTTACCTGGAGTAGTGTACAATTTCTTCGTAACTGTATCTTTCAAGATTGATGTATCCGTTCTGGTGATGCCATAGTTCCATACATAAGAAGTATAACGACCTAGAGGGGTTACTTTTCCTGTAAATGTTATGGTATCTCCAAGACAAACCTTCATTGGCTTAGCAAGTAACTTAGTGGTATCATATGCATAGATATCAATAAAGAACATGGTGTCACCATTGGTTGTATCAGGGTAAGTTACATAACAGTTTTTAGTTGTGCTACCTACTTTCAATTGATAGAACTGAGTCAACTTGATGTAGTATCTACCTGGAGCAGCGTATTTATGAGAAACAGTATCGTTTGATTTGGTAATGGTATCTCTTTGAGAAGCCACTACGTTATCGCCGAACTCCCAAATCCAAATACTGCTATCCGCTCTTTGGTGTTTACTTAAGTTAATGAACTTCACTTTCTCACCTACACAATATTTGGTTGGCATAAATCTATCGTATTCAGGAACTGGACCTGGAATGTATAGTCTTGCAGAATCCCAAGCCACACAACCCAATTCAGTTTCAACTCTCCATCTGATCCAGAAGTAACCGTTTTTGGTGTAATCGTGACCAATTTTACCTGGCAAATTGTTAAAGAATGAGTTGACAGAGTTTTTGTTTTTATCGCCCCAATCAACAGTCCATTTGATAATTCTATCGCAAGGTGAACCCAATTCAGCAATACAAGGATCTTGAATGTATGAAGAGTCAAATAATTCAACAATGGTGTTACACTGTGGACGTGTTTGGTCTAATCTAAAGTTAGCTCTTAAAGCAGTCACATAGATTTTTTGAGGGATGGTATCTTTACAACCTAAACTATCTGAAGCAGCAGTTCTGATTAAGTAAGATAAACCAGTGTCTTGGTTGTAGTATTTGCTACCTGTACCACCACCTAATATTAAGGTTTGGTTTGGCGCATTATCTAAACCAGATACAGACCAAGGGAAACCACCGAAGGTAGATTTAGGATCTTGGCCATCATCGCGTTTGTTTAAGTCATGTCTTGTATAACCTTCTCTGTGGAAGTTACCTGCCTCAGAAATACGGTTTCTCCAATAGTCAACGCAATCAAGTAGCGAGTTACCTGTAATGTTACAAATCGCATTCAATTCTGGATAAACGTTAAAGTATCTAAATTGCGGTTGAGCTGTAACGGCCTGACCATGACACAAAATAGTGTCTGTGTAGTTCATTACACCGTAGAAACCAACAAGTACTTTTTTCAAGGTACCCAATTTCTTGGTACAGTTTTCAGGTGCATTACTTCTTAAGCCGAAGTTGGCACCATAGTATCCTGAATATTGAGGAACGAAACTATAAGCATTGTACATTTTACCATCCCACCCTTTGATTTTATCAATTGGCAATAATGTAGAATCTCTAAAGTGCATTGAATCTTTCTTATCAGCTACCTTGTAGAATCTAATGAATCTACCGAAACCAGTGGTATCTAAGCAACCTCTTGAACCAGTATATGGCTTACCAAAAGTACCTTGACCATTCCAAATCAATTGGTTCATTTGTGCAGGAGACAATTCGTAGATATCAATTTTATTGGCTTGTAAAATCAATTTGATGATATCAAATACTGGAGTAATATCTGCCTCAGTGTGCCATTTTAAGATTTTAGCTGTTCTGAATTCGACGGAGTCAGTTGTTTTTGTTTTGCCACCAAAAGAGGTCGTTTTAACAATTTGCAATCTGTCTTCTAATATCGTAGTAGGTGTTAATTTTGTTTTATCACCTTTCAAACGGGCAAATCTGTTATAACGCTCAGTTACAGCTAATCTGTAATATGTGTTGTAGTATTTACCAACGTTAGGGCCTTCTAAACTCCAAGTCGCTTCTTCAACGTCTGGAACGTAAGTTCTATTCCAAGCCAAAGTTGTCATGCTTAAAGTATCGCGTTTACATATTTTAGTGAACTCTTCGCCTTCTTTTGGTTTAACAATTCTGAAACGGTTATCTAAAATAGGGAAACGAGCGAACTTAGGATAGTATTGGGTATCTACACAATTTTTAGGATAAGCAGAACCACTGCTTGGCCACATGCCATTACCAACCAATAAACCAACGTTAATATAACCAGTAACGGTATCTTTAATATCATCAACTGTAAATTGCTTAGAGAATCTGTTACCAGCAGGGCCGTTGATTTGGTAGCCTGGAATTGGCACTTGGTAAGGCGGGTTAATAGGAGGCAAGCCACCCATAGAAACTGCACCTGGTGTTAAATTAGCACCTACTAAAGCTTCCCATTTGGTTTTGTTCAAAGCTGTATCAAAATTGATTTCAGCCCAAGTACGCATACAACCTGGTTTTGTATCATCCAAAATGAAAGTTAAACCATAATTGTCTTGGTCACCGCCCAAACATTGGGTACCAATTTTTCTTAATTTTTTAGCACTAGGTGGTTGCAAAGCAAGTTGAGCAATCGCTTCATGTTCGCAAGCCAAAGGATGACAGAAATCTTTGTGGTTCAATCTAACATTAAAGCATTTAACGGTAGTACCGGCATAGAATTTTTGTCTATGGGCAGCAGGGTTCACACTGTCACCTTTGTTAAATCCTTGGATTTTTTCTTTCTTCCATACATTGTGGTAACCTTTCACCATAAAGAGTGGAATGGTGTCTTGGGTGTATATGACCCACACATTATATAAAGCCTTATCGGTTTTTGATTTGATAACCAAAGTATTACCTGGTTGCACCGTTAAATAACGCGGTCCAACAAATCGATTTGGAGGCAAACCATTTTTAAAGTCTATATAAACCGTGTCACCCGTTTGTAAATAAAACTTGGTGGCATTGGTCATGTCTATTTGAGCAGGTCCAGTAATTTGTTTTGCAACCATGGTCTTGTTAGAAATGGTTGAATAAATACTTGAATCCTTTGTTTTGTTTGCTAAAGCATTGTTACCGTAGAATAAGAAAGTATCTCTGATAATTGCTACTGAATCGTCAGCCCACATTTTCTTTTGGTAACATAAACCTGAATCTGAACTGTAGTTTAGAACACTTTCAGGTTGTAATCCAAAACGGGTTTGGTACAATGAATCCCAAGGTGTGTACCAGTGAGAAGGCAAGGAGTCTTTACTGTATTTACAGTTTTTGCCTACGTTAATACCGTATTTGGTATCTGTCGTACATTTTTCACAATAGTCGTCATCGAAATCCCAAAGCCTAGTGGTACACTCGTTACCTCTTTTTTGGTTGGCTCTTTTGAGAACTGGTGGCGGTCCATCTGGAGAACCTGCCTTACCTTTAATAAAGGCGTGAACCAATGGACGGTTGAAACCTGGATAAATACGCTCGTGAATTGATGGGTCAAATGTTGTATTTGAAGGCAACAACACGCGGGTAGTCTTATTAACGATACCACTGTCGTAAATTAATACCAAAGAATCATCATCTACTTTATTTTTATCGTTGTGGTAGAATTTAGAGAAGTTGTAGAAGTGAACAGTGTCTTTGATTACGCATTGGAATCTTTGAGTATCCTCTAAGAAACGCATGCCTGATGCAACTGAACCTTCAATAATAGATTGTGGTCCGATAACCAAAATGGTATCGTATACGGTTCTTCCACAACCAGGAATGCTGTGGGTGAAAGAGAAAGTAACTTGATATGGTCCTAAGCCTCCAAATTTGTGGGTACCAGTCCAGTTTCTTGTAATGTTTGCTGGTATAGCTGGTAATTCATAGGTATAAAGAGGATTGGCCGCTTGTGGAATTGGTCCATCTTTTAATTTAAAACTAAAGGTTGCATCATTGATACACAAAGAGTCAAAGTCAGCTATAATAACTGGTTTTACAATTAAGTTGGTAGCCGAAGCAACAAACTTAAACTTCTCAGTACATCCAAAGTTGGTTGTAACAGTTAATACGGTGTTAAAGTTACCACCGTTTGGTCCTTGAGATTTGAACCAATGGCAAATACCGTTTGGAATATTTGCTCTCCAAAGATTGTTGGTATTTTTGTTTCCGTTATCAACCTTGCCATCACCCCAATCCCATGAGAATGATTTTATACTGTCCAATGGAACTGTTGATTTATTGGTAACACACAATTGCACACTATCACAACGTTTAGGTTGTGGTGAAGTAAAGTTCAGACCCAATGATGGTTGAACAACTGCAACTGCATTGTATCTTGACTTTGTTATACATCCATTGCAATCAATAACCTCGACAGTCATGCCATAGGTTCCACCCGCTGGATCTTGAAACGAATGACAAAAACTTCTCGGGCCATTGCCGTTGAAGGTGTATTTTGTACCATCGTCAAAAACCACCGTGGTGCTGCAAATGCTACCACCAGATGCCATTGATTTACTGCTGTCAGTAAAACAAAAACTGTTGTTTGCAAAACACTGGGTTTTGTTAACAATCAATTTAACATCTACCTTTGGTTTTGGATTAACTACGACGTTTAAGGTATAAGAACAGTTGCTGCCGTTCGCCAACCTTACTGTCAATTTAATCGCCTTAGTTCCAGCCGTGTTAAACACGAAAGTTGGAGTAAGTGATGTGGTGTTGCTTCCAATTCCATCGAAATCCCAAACCATGTTACTCGCCCCCGGCGAATTGCAGTTAAAAAGGATTGGTTCACCAATACAGGCTGGAGCTGAAGCAGTAAAACTACACTGCGCATTCGCATAAGAATACGTCAGAAGCATTGTGAGCACTAGCCCCCAAGCCCTTGTCAGACGGATTATTTTTTGCTTGATATTCATATTAATTTGAGATTGCATATTATATTCATTTTTTAACTTTTCCAAATTTTTATCTGATTAATGTAATTCGTCGGATAATTGGAGTCGATTCTGCTTGGTATTTGTACTTATAAATCACTTTTACAAAATAAAAACCCTCGGGAGCCAATTCGCCATTTGGCAAGCGGCTATCCCAAGCATTATATTTGTTTTTGGTTCTAAATATTATTTGATTATCAGCGGTATAGATGATTATTTCTACCCTTTCTTCACCAATCAATTTTATTTGGTAGGTATCGTTTATACCATCACCATCGTTGGTAAAGACATCTGGAACTTCAATGTAAGTGGTGTCTTTAATTGACGGATCGGTAAAAAATATTGGCTGAGGCTCTTCCGCCGAATTGGCATTTGATTCATCATTACTAGTTTCCTCCTTGCCGTCTCTTGTGTCTTGTATGCCTTTTGCCGCGTAGTCTTGTATTGGTGGAGGCAATTCAGCATCAAAATCATCAAAGTGGGCAGGAACCTGGTCAGGGTATTCATCAAGCTGCAAGGGATCAATTAAATTTGTTGACTCAAAGTTCTTCTTATCGTTCTGATTTTTTAAGGTCAAATCAGAACCCATATTGGCATCAATTTCTTCTTCTGATGGTGTTTCGTTAAGCACCTTTGAGGTCTGGTTTTGTATTTCAGCTTTTATCGGAGAACTTACATTGTATTGATATGCTGCCGCGGAAATTCCTGCAACAAGGACTAAACCCATAGCCGCTTTCATCCAAATTGCCGTCTTAACAGCTGCGCCTGCTGCTGCGCCAGAACTTATTGAACTGGAAATACCTTCCCAAGCACCCGGAGGTACTGGTGAACTCGAATTCCCTAGGTCTTGTTTAAAAAGACCATCAAATAATTCTTCGTTCGTGTTGTTTACTTTCACTTTAAATTTTCTTTTAATACCCACTCTTGTAAATGTATGCGCGCTTTATGCAGTTGGCTTTTGCTGGTGTTCTCACTGATATTCAAAAGTTTTGAAATTTCATCGTGTGAATACCCTTCAATTGCAAACAAATTGAAAACCGTGCGGTACCCATTTGGTAGTTTGTTCACCAATTTCATTAAATCTGCTGTCTTTAATAATGAAATGGTATGGGTTTCAATTGGTCGTTCTGCAACGTTATCAATACTGTCAACTATATTTTGCTTTTGATTTTTGCGGTAGAATTCAATGCTGGTATTGATAAAAATTCTTTTTACCCATCCCTCAAAGGCACCTTTATGTTCAAATTTTTCTAAGTTTTTAAAAACTTTGATAAAACTTTCCTGTAAAATATCTTTGGCTTCATCTTCATCCTTCGCATAACGCAAACAAACGCTATACATCTTTGGAGCTAGTAAATCAAATAACTGTTTCTGCGCTTTTGGCTGATTATCAATACATTCTGCTAAAATGATGTTTAGTTTATCTGTATGATTATCTGCCATTTACACCTTGAATTACAATTCAATTTACCCTTTAGAAGATTTTTTCAGGCTCTAGGTTGCCTGAGTAAACAATTTTTTTTTAATTTTCTTCTGGAACAATTTTACCAATCGCATATCGGTCTTCCAAAGCCTTGAAAGTTGACTCAGAATAAAAACCAATACTTTCTATGGCTTCAATAATTTCTTCTTGAGTCAAACCTTTTGCTGGGCGTCTAAATTTAACCGCCAACATATTTTGATCTTTATTAATAATGTATGAGGCATATAACATATTTAAATTGTTGTGCAACAATTCCTCATACAATTGTTCGTGTCCGGTTTCCGGCAAAAAGCACACTGGAGAGACTACTTGAAAAGCAAAAACTGGCTCATCTGACTCAAAATACAACCATGCATTTTCTTTTTCCACTTCCCATAAATCGATATAAATTTCTGTATCGCCGTTGTATATAACCCACTGGCCTTGTTCTGCAGCCCTTGTCTCCAAAGGATTTAAGCCTAAAAAGGCGAAAGTAGATTCTATTAATTGCGAATTGGTTTCGAAGTCCATAACTTGTTTTTTAATGAGTCTGCAAAACTAAATATTAAAAGTTGAATATTTCAGAGTTTTTCAGCTATTTTTGCACCAAAATTGTATAATAATGTCAGTATTAGTAGGAAAAGACTCTAAAGTGATCGTTCAGGGCTTCACAGGTAAAGAAGGCACCTTTCACGCAACTCAGATGATCGAATACGGAACCAATGTTGTTGGTGGTGTTACACCAGGCAAAGGCGGAA
>CANFXY010000030.1 GCA_947451105.1 Bacteroidota bacterium
AAAAGAAGTAAAGTTTCAGACAACGAAATTCAAAAAGCAGTTAACATTAGGACGAAATATTTTGCAGTCAAACAAGTAAAAAATAAGAAAAAATGAAAACATATACTTTAGATCAAGTACAAGACAAACTGATTGGTAAAATTGGGACAGCTGAACGTGACATATTTGAATATGAACTTCAAATGGACTTAATTGGTAAAGCCATAAAGCAAACACGACAAGAAAGACATTTGACACAGGAAGAACTAGGAAAATTAATTGGTGTTCAAAAGGCCCAAATTTCAAGACTTGAAAACAATGCAAGTAATGTTACAATGGATACTTTGATAAAAGTTTTTACTGCATTAAAAGCAAAAATTAAACTTCACGTAGAATTGCCCAACCTGGACATCAAAATTGGACAATAAAGTGCCACATTAGGCATAGTTGTAGCTTTTCTCTAGACTGCAGGAATATAAGCCGGAGTTTAACTTCGAAGATTTTAAATTCGTGCAAAGCATGAACATTCACCTTCAATGCTGCTTTGTGGTGTGTTGGAATCCTACTCGATGCTTACATAAAAATAATTAATTTAAACACTTGTTTCATTTCTGAGAATAAACACAAATATGTATAAAAAAGTTGAAGAAAATGAAGACTACATTAACATTTACAATTGAAAAGGAAGTCATTGAAATTGCGAAAGATTATGCAAAAAAAAATGGTCTAAGCCTTTCTGAAATGGTTGAAAATTATTTCAAGTTCCTTTCCGCCAAGCATCCTGAAATCAAGGAAAAACTGCTATCGCCTAAAGTTAGAAACTTAAGAGGAATAATCAAATTAGACGATAATTTAGACTACAAAAAGATTTTAACTGAAGGGCTTTCAAAAAAATATGAAGTATAAACTATTTGTAGAGTCTGGTGTGATTGATTTTACTGCCTTAGACAGTCAAGGTTTGAATTCTTTGTAAACTAATCCTCCCGTCTCAACAACGTTAACTTCGTTGCTTTGGCAATTGACTCCGCACAATGCAAACCTTCTGGGGTAAATGACTATAAAAACAAGATGTCAATGCAAGGCAATTGATATTGATATCCATGCCAACACCCAACGCCTTTAAAATATAAAAAGTCCAATCGATGATTTGGATATCTGAGGATAAAGATTTTAATTTGAAATGAGGATGTATGAATCCTTTGTTTTTCAATGGGGAAGATAATAGATTTTTATTGTCCTTGCAGGTTAGTTATAGCAGATTTTAAACCAACATTGTCACAATGACAAGATATATATTACAAACTCTGACAACGTTTCTAATTATAGCAAACGTACAAGCCCAACAACCTGCTGGTGCAGATGCGGCCAATCCAAATGTTATTTATTATGCAGGTGGAAGCTGCAAATTTTATGACATAAATGACAACTTACTGCTTTCAGTAGATGCTGCTGAAGCCGGATGGTCAGCCACCCCTGCAAAAACAGCATGGGTTGTTGTGACGCCAAGTAATGGAGGGTACTATGAGTTTCCTAACTACAGCAACAATGCACCTACCCATAACATGGGACAATACTTGCAAGCCTTCTGGAAATCAGATACCATTTACAATGAGTTGGTACTTTTGAATGGGGTAAATACCACAGCAAAGCTAATGTTCAAACCCTCCAAAATTATTTCGGTTACCAATTATAATTTCTCTCAATCATTTGTTCAAAATACTGATTTTTCTGTTACAGGAAATGTAATTAAACAGTTGTCCGCAAAAGTTTCTTCTTCGGTTTCAATAGTAGCCGGTAAAAAGGGGAATGGACAGCCCAATGGTTTGATGAACACCAAAGCCACTTCTTGGACTTGTGTCACTTACATTCCAGACAGAAGCAATTGGAATGGATCTTCATTGCTAGGATATAAAGGGGATAAATTGCCTAAAACGATGGCCAAATTAAAAGCTGGCCAAGCTGTTAAAATTCAGGCTTATGGTATGAGTATAACGGCTGGACTTAATGTAAGTGGCTTTGCCGGCGATGATAAGAATTTCACTCCCACTGCTCCTTATATGCATAGTTATGTAGATTTATTGGAAAATGCTTTGGAAGCAAAATTTGGTTCGGATGTTACAATGATTAATGGTTCTTGTGGAGGTAAAATGGTAGCGTGGATAGATCAATATTGCGAGAGTATGGTTGTGCCAAATGTTCCTGATTTAGTTATGTTAGACATGGGCATGAATGACATTTGGGGAACAACTTCTAATGCTGCATTTAAAGCAAGTATGCAATCGTGTATCAATAAAATTAAAACAGCTAATCCCAATACTGAGTTTATATTAATTGGGAACATGTTGCCGGATGTAAGTTCACAGGGTTCTCCTTCGAATGGGGATGTTTTAATGTATGGTTTTCTCTCTCAATTGAAAAGTTTGGAAGCCACAGGTATTGCCGTTTTTGACATGACGACTTTAAGCGATACCATATACAAACGAAAAGGCGCAACGCATTGTCATTCCAATTCACTGCATCCTAACGATTATTTAGCCCGATGGTATGCGCAAGGCTTAGCCGAATTGTTTAACGATGGCAGTACAATGAATAAAACGGCTAAAAAATATTATGTAAATACAACAGGCAACAATGCCGACGGATTGAGTATAGCGAATGCATGGACAAGCTTGGATAAAATCAATGCCAAGAATTTTAACGCAGGTGATACAATCGTTTTCGAAGGTGGGAAAATATTTATAGGTAATATTGAATTTGACAACAACGATGGAAATTCAGCTACAAAGCCAATTATCATTACTACTTATGGGTCAGGCCAAGCAACCATAAACACTAATCTAACAACAAAATGTGGATTTAAAGCCACCAATACTCAAGGATTTCACATCAGTAATCTTAAATTTATGGGACCTGGAAATGGAACCCAAAAAGACATTGATGGTATGTTGTTTTTCACAAGCAATCAAGCTGGATATTTAAGCAACATACAAATAAAAAACTGTGAAGTAAGTGGTTTTGGTTATTGCGGAATACGTTTCTATTCCAACTGGGATGCCAATGTAAAAGCAGGTTATAAAGATGTCGTCATTGATCAATGCAAAGTTCACGATTGTCGAGAAAATGGCATCGTATCATTTGCTTACGATGTGCAAACCACTAATTTTTATCATCATAAAAAATTTATTATAAGAAATACCGAAGTGTATAACATAACAGGGTATGCGTCTTCTACACACAAAGGAAGTGGAATAGTTTTATCTCAATTAGATTCTAGTTTAATTGAACGCTGTGTCGCGTACAATACCGGAACAGCCAATACAGCTTGTGGCGGTCCGGGAGGAATTTGGGTATGGTCGGCCAATGCTGTAACCATACAATATTGCGAAAGCCACCACAATTCATCGGGAACTTCAACCGGTTGTGATGGTTTAGGTTTTGACTTGGACGGTGGTGTTACAAATTCTATAATCCAATATTGCTATTCTCATGACAATGATGGTGCAGGTTACCTGTTGGGGAATTTTACGGGCGCTAGAGCATGGGGCAATAATGCAGTTAGGTACTGTATAAGTGCAAACGATGCAAGAACCAACAATTCATCAGTAACATTATTCACAGCACCTAATACAACTTGGAATGGATTAAAACTGTACAACAATACCATTTATGTAAGCCCTACTTCCAAAAATAAATATTCAACATTTGGGGCTTTTCAAATGACAGATTATGGAACAAATATGTCAGGTGTGGAATGCTACAACAATATCTTTTACACGACTGGCGGATTGCCTTTGGTAACTGTTCCAAACACTTTTGTAGCTCAAGCACCTAAGTTTATTGGCAATTTATATTATACAAATGGAGAACCTTTTTCATTAACGTATGGCAGCAAATACGCTTCACTGACTGACTTTAGAAATGCGGGTGCTTATTGTGAAAAAAATGGAAGTAACAATACGGGTTTAAATATTGACCCTCAATTAATTAATGTCACTAAAAGTCCATTGACCGTTTTTCCAAAACCAACCGATTCTCTGAATGCATTTCATTTTTCTCAAATGTCTCCATGTAGAAATGCTGGTCTAGATTTGCAAACCCTTTTTGGTATTAATGTGGGTAACAGAGATTATTGGGGCAATACAATTAAAAACGAAAATTTATATGACATTGGCGCTTTTGAATGGAAAAGCCAAAATTCAAGGATATTATCGTCAGAGCTTTCAAATTTTTCTATATATCCTAATCCAATTAATAATGAAGATTTAACCATTGATATCTTTAAAAACCACATTCCCAATACCCAACTTGATTTATTTGATATGACAGGCAAGCTGTGCTTTTCTCAAAAACTAATTGAGGGAATAAACACGATAAAAACACAATCTTTGCCAATAGGATTGTACATTATTACAGTTAGTGATGGATTAAAGTTACAATCATTCATATTAGTAAAGAGTGAATAAAATCAGCTATAACATCACCTACTCAACTATTCTCACGACGACAGGAGTAAAAGGCGAGGTTTAGCTTCGCTGATTTTCAATTCGTGTTCCAAAGACAGTTTGGTTCTAAAAATTCCGCTCTTCGGCAAGCTAGAAAACGTAAATTGTATGCCGTTCAGCGCTAGGAATAAATACCAATTCAATCTATTGTTTTTTGATTGCCTAAATTCCATTTATATTTGACCCATATGAAAAATAAATGGATTGCATTCAGCCTTTTGCTTTTGTTGTTGTTAACATTCGCTTGTAAAAAAACTACAGAACCTAGCCCAATTGCTACTGAAACTGAAGGTTTATTCCTGCCTACCAAGGTTAATTCTACATGGACCTACGATACGGGTATTGTTAAATCTGTTATAACCATTACGAATAACTACAAATCTGTTTTTGGTAAACAATACAATGAATACACCATGGTATACAATTCAGTAACTTCTAAAGCTTATTACGCCTATTCAAAAAAGGAATACACTTCTTTGTACACGGATACTGCAGGCAGTCAGGAGATCACCTATTTGAAAGAGAGTCCAGCACTTGGACAGAAATGGAATGATACCATAACGGTTGCTTCATCGCAGGTGGTATACAAATATGAGGTTTTAGAAACCAATGCCATTGTCAACAATGGTACTGTAAGTTTTAGCAATGTGGTTCATGTTAAGCTAAGCATTGGCAGCACTTACACAAATGATGCTTATTATGCAAAAGGTGTTGGTTTGGTTAAATCCGTTACCAATAGCAATTCCGTTATCACCACTTCTTTGTTGAAGAGTTACACGGTATTATAAGTTAATCGGATAAAGCAAACGGCACAGAAACTATGCTTTTCAAAAATCAAGGAAAAACAGATATCTCCTAAAGTTAAAAAGTTAAGAGGAATAATCAAAGTTGCCGATAATTTTGACTACAAAAAGATTTTAACTGAAGGGCTTTCAAAAAAATATGAAGTATAAACTATTTGTGGAGTCTGGTGTGATTGATTTTACTGCCTTAGACAGTCAAGGTTTGAATTCTTTGTAAACTAATCCTCACGTCTCAACAACGTTAACTTCGTTGCTTTGGCAATTGACTCCGCACAATGCAAACCTTCTGGGGTAAATGACCATAAAAACAAGGTGTCAATGCCATGGTTTTTTTGAATTTTCTCTATTGCTTCAAGGCAGGTTTTTTTAGCAATCCCTTTTTTGCGGTATTCGTCGAGTACCAAAGCTGAGCAAAGGTAAATGGTTTCAAAACGCATTTCGTTTTGGGTTTGCTGGTATAGCTCTTTTTCTGAAATTTCTTTCTTTAAAAATGCATTCATAATCCGTTTGGACGTCGGAATAACAATAACCCAAGCCAAAGGACCTTCGCCTTCTTCGTATTCAGACAAACAGGCTGGGTGGATTTTAAACAAGCCTTCCATAACCTCCTCGTTGACGTCCAGTTGTTGCGGGTCGTTTTTGCTTGAAAAGACCTCATCGGCCAATTGTATCATGCGTTCAAAATTGCTTTTTCCCATGGTGGTTTATTTTAAAATGATCTCATCAGAAAACAACATAGATTGGTATTTGTTTCCCGCAGGGTGCCAAATTGGTAAATTACCGTAATTAACGGCAACGATTTTTATGTAACGGGTATTCAGGTTTTCTAAGTCTAGATAAAAATCTTTTTTGATGTTTCCTTTGGCCTCGGGACCAATCGTATTTTGTATGGTCTTGTACAATTGATAAGGCTGCTCTGCTTTGAGTTTGTAATAGATTTGAATTTCTTTTGGGAATATAACCCAAGATAAAGTGTTTTGAAAAAAGCCCATAGAAAAGGAATGCAGGGTTTCCGTTTTTTGTAGGTCCATTTCAACATCGATGTTTTGTCCCGAATACCCCTGCCACCTCCCGCTGCGCAAATTGTCTGCAGAACCAATTCTTCCGTCGCATAAACCCATTAAGCCACCACCATCGTAACTGGGGTGGTAGGAACTGTAATTGGAGAGTAGCTGTGTGATTTTTCCAATGCCTAGGTGGTAAATAAAACTGTCTTGAACGGTAGGAACAAACCTGTTGTTTTGCATGGTCCCTGCTTGAAGTTTAAAATCTGTTTTTACATCAAAGGCAGCGCTGTATGGTTTGGGTGTTTCGTTGTTTATGGAATAGTAAATTGGCGCTGGATCAATTAAAGTTTTAAGCGTAAACGAACGGCCACGCTCGGTAATTTGAGCAGAAGGGAATAAGAGACAGTTTGTGGGTGCAGAGTATAGACTAGAACTTATGGCATCAAACTGGCTGGTATTTTGTTCCAACCAATAGGGTTTGTTTTCTTTGTTCCACAAACGGATGTATTCATTTTTAAGTGAAGTGCATTCTTTTGAAAGGGCGAGCAAATCAGATTTTAATCTTGGTACATCTCTAGTGTCTAAACGGTTTTGATAACATTCATAGACCTGCAATTGTGCTAAGTTTTTTCGCAAGGTAAAAGACGCCATCTTCGAGGCCAGAAGAAGACTTTCAATACTGCCTAAATTTTTGGTTTCTATGCCGCTGTCGGCACACAGCAAGGTTTTAATATAGTCAATTTCGTTGTCTAAATCTTGTAATTCCGATTTGAATCTTTCTTTGGTATCGTCGGTATAAATAGGGAAGATGGGGTCGAAGAAACGTTTGTTTTTGAGCAGGTCGCGTATCTTGAATTGGTGAAGTTCAGAAAGGCTGACCATCAATCCCGCTTTGTTCGTGCTTCTGCTGCTGAAAAACAGATAATCGAAAGTGCTGCAGAATGATTGGTAACGGATGTTGCATTCGGCTGATGACATTTTTAAATCGTATTCTGTATTGGGCGCGTGCCATGACAATTCAGCGCCCCAGGCCAGTGGTAGCCAGTTGTTCTCAAATAGATTTAGGCCATCATCGTCCCAGGTCGTATTGAGCACGCCTGTGGCTTGGTATTTCTTTCCATCACGGATTAGGTTGAAGATATTGGTTCTAGCTTCGGCTAAATTTGGGAACACATTGCCCCAACAACTAACACCTGGTGCTACCCAGAAATTCAGGCCCGAACCAGCGATTGGTTTAATTTGTTCTTCAAAATCAGTAGCCCCGTGGTAAGCCCAAACGATTAGTGTAATGTCTTGTGGCAATAAGTTGGTAATCTTTGGATGGTTGCCAACAATATCAGCCCACATCAGCACCCTTTTGTGGTAGGGTTTGAGCAATGAATCGAGTTTGTTGATGTGGTAGGCATACAAACCTTCGATGCCTAATTTGTTGAGCATTGGTTTGGATTGTTCTTCGCCCAAGCCGAAGGTTTCATCGCAGTTAATGTTGAAAAATTTACTGCTGTAAGATGGCGCTATGTCTGCAAATGCAGAAGAGAGAAACGCATACGATTCCGCTTTTGTTGGTGTAATAATATGGCCGTTTTCTGCAAGGTGTTTGAGGGCAGGATAAGCCAAGGTTTTTTCCATGTGGCCAAAGGCTTGGTAGTTACCAATGAGTTCAACATGGTAACGTTTTGCATAAGCCGTTAGCTCGGCAATGTCTTTGGCGCTGATGCCATCGGCAGGCGCAATCTTAGGGTAGGCCGAAAGCTTGAAAACCGATTCGGTGTAAAGGGTAAAATGGTTGAGTTTGAAAGACGCCATGGTTCTGATTTCTTTCTTAAGAAATTCCATGTTTGGAATAGGTCCACGGCTGATATCGTCTTGCCAAGCGCGGATTTTAAAATCTGGACGGTCGTGAATTTCGATAATGGGTAATTTGTGACCCTCTGTGTTTGCTTGGATAATTTGTTTGAGGGTTTGTATGCCGTAAAACAAACCAGCTTTAGCGCGGGCAAATAGTTGTATGCTGTGTTTGTGGATGTGCAGAACGTATGACTCGTCATCGGCCAAAAACTTCACATTGAATTGGTATTCTAGGGCTGCTTTTTTCCATTTTTTTTCAGAGTCGTATAAATAGAATTTTATTTTGTTTTTGCTGCCATGGGATCTTCGTTTTAGTTTGAATTTAAACTTATCGTAAATGGCTTGGTTGAGCTCATTGGCATAAAAACTGTCTTGGGTATTGTAAATAAATTTATCGTTTGCTGATAGTTCGTAATACACATTTTTTTTGCCTTCTTTTGGTGTTTCAACATGCTGGGGCATTGGGATAAGCCTCAAAGGTTCTGCGAGGGCGCAGTGGGCCAATAGAAAAACAAGAATTAGTAAGCGCCTCACTTTTTAGGTTTTTTATTTATATTTTCATCGACACGAAATTTTACGATGCGTTTGATAAGGGCAAAGGGTAGCGGCTTGTCGTGCGGGAATTGAATGCTGCCTTTGGCAAATTTAAAATCGGACAACTCATCTTTAAATGCTTCTATGCCTCTTCCTGTGGGGTAAAAACCGATATGGTTTTTATAGCCAGCGAAATACACCAGCATACCATTTAATTTGTAGGCGGGCATTTTATAACTAATACAAGGGTTGGCATCTTTGGTAACAGCTTCAATGGTTTCGCGCACTTTGTTAAGTCGGGCTTGAATGACTTCAGGAAACGAAGCAATGTAGGCATCGATGCTTGCAATATCAATGTTGTTCATGTTGCACGGTTTTAAATCGTTGATGCAAGTATAGGGAAAGATGGGGGAAGAAGCAAGTTGACGTTAGGAGGGTCTAGGGGACCCACCACCGTTTCACTCAGGTGGGCGAAGTAGGGGCTAGTGTATAGTTTTTAGATATTGCGAGTTGAATTACGGAATAAAATATATCCATGTTGTTGGAATCCCTGCCAACAACGCCTTCAATGGGATGATTCTCGTAGTTGTTTACAACTGTCTAAAAAATGTTTTGTTTGTCTATTCAAAGCTTCAATATATTAAAGGAACATTTTTGCATTAAATCGGAAGTCTCATGAGCAATAAATATATGATTTAATTTCTAGATTTGATTTACATTTAATTCAATGCATTGATTTGTTTTTTTTCAGAGAAGTCATAAACAACGACCAGGTTATCTTTTTTACGGCGTTGTTGGCGAGGACCTTAGCGATAGCGCTTTCACGAGCTTGCGAGTACTCCAACAACATGTTTTCTGTTTTTTTTATTTCTGTTTTTTAAACCTTTCAATGCTTTTGCAATTCTGCCCCAATTTTCTATTTGAATTTATGTGGCTTATTTGGCCAGTGCTTCCAATATTGAATTTTAAAGACAAAATTTTTAATCATTAGAATTATTTCCCAAAATGGGAAATAATATTTATCTTTGTAATACAATTGAGGGTAATAGCTAAAAAAATACTTAGAGAATTTTGGGAAATTCATTCTGATTGTGAACAGCAATTGAAGTCATGGTTCAGTGAAACATGCAAGGCTGAATGGAAAAGTCCAACTGAAATAAAAAAAGAATATCCAAGTGCAAGTATATTAAATGGAAACCGAGTTGTGTTTAATATAAAAGGAAATACCTACCGATTGATTGTGAAAATAAACTTTGACTATGAAATGGTTTGGATTAGATTCATTGGAACCCATGCAGAATACGATAAAATTGACGCAAACACGATTTAGATTATGAATGTTAACCTTATAAAAACAAAGAAAGATTATAATCAAGCCCTAGAAAGACTTGAAGTTATTTTTGATGCTAAAAAAGGCACAAAAGAGGGCGATGAATTAAAATTGTTAGGGATACTTATTGAGCAATACGAAAATGAGAATTTCTATATAGATTTACCAGATCCAATTGAAGCAATTAAATTCAGAATGGAGCAATTGGGTTATACCCAGAATGATTTAGCGAAAATTGTTGGTTTTAAAAGTAGAGCAAGTGAAATCCTGAACAGAAAAAGAAAGTTAACATTGGATATGATCAGACAATTGCATGAAAGTCTCAATATTCCAACAGACATTTTAATACAGTCGTATTAGAATGATGATTTAACAAAGCGTTTAATAAGCTAGGGCTAGTCTTGATTTCACATGGTTTTCTGTTTTTTTATGTTTATTAAGCATCCCCATCCCTCCATTTGCAATTCTGCCCTAATAGGGTTTTCTTTGTTTGAGAGAAATTCAATAGTAGGTTAGAAAAAATATTTCAAATAATAGATGAAAGGGGCAGTTAACTTTATAAATAAAAATATTAAGTCTAAAATGCTGGAGCATGGGTTTGTAAAGGCAAAATATGGCTTCGAAAAATCTTTGCCTCAGAATTATAAAATATTGTTTTCTGTAGGAAGTGTAAACTATATTGACTTTCAAGATATTCAGGTGGTGATGCGTCTTAACAATGATGGAAAAACTAGGGTGATGGAATATTTAGAAGAGCTGTATTTCAATGAACCCGATCCATCAATATTGTATTTTAAATTCTCTCAATATGATAAGATGCAGGATGGTTTTTGGGGTGGATTTAACAAAGACAAATATGAAATATTTACTGAAGAAGATGCAAAAGTATTTGTTTCAGATCTTATTGTTTTTCTTGATAACACCCTCTTCTCTGATAAGCTCAATACCTTGATTCAAGTTGATTCTATTGAACACTTAATCAATGGTGCAGATGTTTTTACAAGTTCAGCCGTTAAGGATGTTGATTTCAGACGGTTTTACGACGGATTGATATTTTCTAAACTGTCTAATAAGAATAATTTAGATACTATCTTTTCTAAATATTTCAATTATACCAACGGATGGGACCGTGAGGCTAAAATTAAAATTGAAAATCTATTCGCCAAACTAAAGGCTATATCTAAATCTAATTTTGAAAAAATATACTACAATGATAATGGCTATGAACAGGCATAGGCGCTTCGTGTTTGTATGCAGCATCCTTTTTGCAATTTTCTTTTTTTTGCAAAGTTTTTATACCGGTGGACCAAACAATGATAGGTCAGAAATCAAGTATAGCGACAGCTTAAGTTTTGATCAACAGTTGGATGTTTTTAAATCATTGGGCTATTCATTGAATGCAGCAATAAGCAAATTTGAAATATTTAATGCGGCTAAAAACAATTATGTTCCTGGAACTGATCTTGAGCTCGAATTTAAAAAATCAAAATTCAGTTTGTCGTATTTTTATTTGGGTTTTAGACAAGCAAATCATCCGCTTTATTTTTCCAATAATTGTATTTGGTATGACTTGGAGTTTGTTGATGAAAGTTCATCGTATATAGATTTAATGAAAAGAATGGGCAGTATTTCAAGAGGCGAGATTGCTTACACAGATATTTCTATGCGTTTAGACAGCAATGGGTATGACGGGATAGATTTCAAAGTAAATGGTTTTTTAAAATCATGGAAACTCGCCAAGGTGGGTTTTGTTGATGATTCATTTTTTCAAAAAATTTCTACTTTGCCAGAAGAATTAAACACCAATGGGAGATACACCTATTTTGATGATGGCGGACAACAGTTTGTAATTGATTATGCAAGCGATGAAGAACAAAAGAAGTTTATTGAGAAAACTGGACTAAAGAGAGAATGGTTAAAGGATGGGAAGCATTTTGGTCAAAATAAATAGAGCAATTAACTTTTATACATTTACAAAAATGACAGAATTGCAATACACCGGAGAATGGGAATTTGATCTAAAACTAGATAAAATCGCAGAACTTAATTCTGACTTGTTTTTTGATTTAGAATTCTACGAGACTTTGAAGCAAAAGCTCAAACATGGATTGGTGCCTGTTGTTGTAGTAAATGAAAAGAGTGCTGAATCTCCAAGCTCTGAACAAATGAATTGCATTCATTGGATTGTTAAGAATCAAGAAGATATTTGGATGGCTTTATATGCTTCAATAAAAGAAAAAATATTTCCTTTTTACCATGAATTGTGGCAGGATGCACACGAAACAGAGAATGGGTATTTTTATCCTGAATTAAATGCGCCACTTGACTTAAAGAAAGTTTTAGGTATTGAACAAATTGAGGTTTTTACAGAAAGTCGGGAAGGACTTTCTTACTACCGTCTATTCTTTCGATTTTCTGCAGATCCAGAACATGGACTAATTCTTACAATGCACACTGAACGGTTATTGGCTTTTTGTGGAATGGGCGATTGTGACCACAAGGGTATAATTGAAGACATGGGATTGGATTATGGCCATTGGCTTGAAGAACATATGGCAAAAATGAACAATGGAAATTAGTTTGCTTATCAGAAAATATCCCCAACCAATGCATTTGCATTTATGCCCCAATAGGTTTTACTTTGTAATAACGGAAGATTTTATGTAATTATGAAAAAGATAATTTTATTTGCTTGTTTAATTATTGGATTTGCATCTTGTAATAAGAAATGCAATTGTAAAAAAGATTGGGACAGCAATGTAACCTATGTTAAAGGGAATCTTGTTAAGTATAATGGAAAATGCTGGGAGGCAGCTGCTCAAGGCAGAGGTATCGTTCCAGGGCCGTGGATGCAGAACGGGAATGATATTTGGCATGAGTGTTCACAATAGAATTAAATTGAAGCAAATAAGTGGCATAGAATTATGCTAAATCTAATCATTCTTATGATCCAATAGAATTAAATAATATCGTAGTTGAATTGGTCTTTTAGTTAATATTTTTTTTACAAAAAGTTTTTTGAAGTATTAATTTACACGTATATTTGTAATAAAAACACACGTGTTATGACAACCAAACTAACATTGACAATTGATGACTCAGTGATCGTGCAAGCGAAGAAGTACGCCAAGACAAGTGGAAAAAGTCTTTCAGATATCGTTGAGAATTATCTAATGACACTAACGACGAAAGAAAGTAAAGAGGAAGAGATTTCACCTAGGATTTTGAAATTGTTGGGCGTAATTGAGCTGCCTGAAGACTTCGATTATAAAAAGTCATTAACAGAAGGCTTGTCAAGAAAGTATAAGTTATGAAGCACTTGTTTTTAGATACAAATGTGCTGATTGACTTCCTTGCAAATAGAAAACCTTTTTCCATTGAAGCCGCTAAACTTTTTAATTATTCTTTTAAAAATAAAGCAATCATATACGCAGCATCCGTTTCTTACAACAATATTTATTATATCTTAAGACAATCGTGTTCACATAAAGAGACCATTAAAATTCTCGATGAGCTACATGACTGGTCCGAAACAGTTGATGTTTCAAAAGAAGTCATAAGCAAAGCCTTGACATCTGATTTTAAAGATTTTGAAGATGGTATACAATACCAATGCGCGAAAAGTATATATAAAATAGATTGTATAGTGACTAGAGATACTAAAGATTTTAAAGAAAGCACTATTCCTGTTATGACGCCTTTAGAGGCGTTGACTATGTTGGAGAATAATAGTAAATAGAACTTTAAGGAATGTATACTTTCTTAATCCATATTAACATCTAAACTATGAAACCCATCCTTGTTCTTCTACTATTACTCACTCAATTAAAGGGGGTTTCTCAAGTAGACTCCAACAAGTTTTCAAGTCCATTCCCTGCAGTGGATAGTATATATTCAGAAATACAATTAAATAAATCTTTAGACACAGTCAATGCTTGTTATTGGAAGAACGGGGACTATAAAATTTTTATTCAAAGAGAAAAAGTTCTTAATTATTTAGAAGAATATTATTTAGGGATTACAAACGCCATGCAAACCAATTTGGGTGGTGATACTGGGCTGCAAGGCCGCAATAAAATGTATGCGACTCGGTATTTAAAGGCGCTCATACAGGTGAAAGAGATAGATAGTAGCTTCAACCTAAGAAGCTTGGTGGTTTATACAGGCTATGATAACGCTGAGCGAAACAAGGGCAATTCGGCTGAAATTGAAGCGTACGTTAGGCAACAAGTAGAAAATGGGCAAGCGGTGGTTTATTACAAAGGCCAACGCGTATTCAAATTGAAAAAGAGAGTGGTGACGGATATTGTCATGTCTACAATTAATATTTATTACGACGACGATAAAAATTATGCTTTCTTTTATTTCGGTCATATCAATTGGTAGGCGATTTGAATCGCTTTGTACTTGTTTTTAAATTCGATTTTTGCAATTAGATAGCATATTAATTTGACTTTGCGCATGTTTGAAAATTAGCAATTAATCAAACAGCATTTTCCTTTAACTGGTATAATATTTTGAGAATTTATAAGATGTTTTGCTTTTATCAATTAATAGTTTTTATTTGTAAGTAAGTTGATATTGTTTTAAGTTTTACTATGTATAGACTGGAGCGCTTTTTACATGCCTCAAGAAAATAAATAGACCGCTTAAACAGTCAATCTTATTTAACCTAAACAAATTTATATGATATTACTTATTGCCTCTGTTTTTCCTGTTGTGATTTTTCTTCACGTCATCTACCAAAAAGACCATGAAAAAGAACCAATTTCTCTTCTTCTTAAATCTTTGTTTGGAGGTTGTTTGAGTGTATTGCTATCCTTTTTGATGTCTGGTCCCTTATCGACTCTGTCGGCCTTATTCCCCGGGGCATTAATGTCTTCATTCCATAAATCTTTTCTTTTGGCGGCTATACCTGAAGAAATAGCCAAATTTGCAGTTTTGTATTTTCTGATTTGGAAAAGTAGTGCGTTTAATCACCATTACGATGGCATAGTGTACGCTGTGTTTGTGTCTTTGGGTTTTGCTTTGGTTGAAAATGTACTTTACGTCTTTCAAGGGGGGATGTCGGTTGCAATCGGAAGGGCTGTTCTTGCTGTTCCCGGTCATGGTCTATTTGGTGTCTTAATGGGATACTATTTTTCTCTCGCTCGTTTCCATGAAAATCCCAAACGAAGACAATTTCTTTTAAAAGGCCTTTTTATAGCCATTTTATTCCATGGCGGCTATGACTTTTTACTCATGTATATGTCAAGTTCTGCAGACAACGCTCTATTGTTGGTTTTTTTATTGATCGGTTTTGCTTGGTTGGTCATTAAATTATGGAAAAAAGGCATTTCGAAAATTAAAAAACATATAGGGCTTGATCTTAAAAACAACAGCGAAGAGCTTGGACAATAGTTTTATTTATAAATAAACCATTGGTAGCTAAAGCAAAGGCAACAGGCTGGTAGTTGCAGATGCTGAATGCTTTACATCATAAGTTGGCTGTCTTCAAATTGCCAAGCATAAAACAGTTTCTGTCTTATTTCGCTCTATCAATAAATTGCTAATGGAAATTAATATCTTTGACCGAAATTTAGGCGTGCGATGAAATTATGTTGAGACAAGTGAAAGTATCGGTTTTGATGACTGTTTTTAATACCGATTTATCGTACACCAAAAGAGCGATCGACTCGGTATTGCTTCAAGATTTTCAAGATTTTGAACTAATCATTATTGATGATGGAAGCAAGGAAAATAACCGTGAATCGTTAATGGATTACGTAGAAAAATACGAGGACAAAATTACGTATATCCGACATAGCAACCGCGGGCAATCTGAATCCATTAACCGCGGCGTTTTATACAGTTTGGGGGAATACATTGCCATTATTGACAGTGACGATGAATACAAGCCGAATCATTTGAGTAGTTGTTTGCAAGAAATAAACGGGTTGGACTTAATTTGCTCAACGACAGAAACAATAGTTGACAGCGACAACGATTATTATGTGCCCGATAAAAATGACTTAACAAAACTCATACATTTAGATGATGTGATTTTATTTGGAACCTTTTTTGGCCGAAAAAATGTGTTCACCAGTATAGATTTTAAAACAAGGTTCTCCGCTGATTCTCATTTCTACGAACAAGCTAGTAAACTCTTTCTTGTAAATAAACTAAACTTGCGCACCTATGTATACCATAGAAATATTCCGACGAGTATTTGCGCAACCATCAAAAAAGCCAATTTAGTCAATGCTTAAGTATGGCTATTGATTCGCTTGTGTTTGCCCCAAATACAAATTTGGTAATGGCTTGTCTCATCACAGGCGTGCATGATGTAAACCGCAATGCCACTCTTCCCAACGATGAACGTTATTTAATTAATGATTGGGCTGAATCCATTGCAGCAGCTAATCTAAGGGGTGTTGTTTTTCATAACAATTTATCTGAAGCTACATGTAAATCGTTTGATCATGAAAATATTTCGTTTATTAAAATTGTTTACGATTCTCAATTCAATCCCAATGTGTTTCGTTATTTTGTTTACAGGGATTTTTTGCAGCAACACATCCAAGAACTCAATGGTATTTTTATAACCGATGTAAGCGACGTTGTGCTCGTTAAGAATCCATTTAAGGATGCGTTTTTTGTTGAAAATCCAAATTCACTTTTTTGTGGCGACGAACCCAAGTTGCTGAACAATGAATGGATGGCTGCACATGCCGAACATCTGCGCAACAAGATTGCAGATTTTGCAGAGTATGAGAGTAAGTTTGCCCATGAAACCTTGTTGAATTGTGGAATCATAGGAGGTACGGCTTCCTTGCTTTTCAATTTTATACAGCAACTTTGCGCGATTCACCAAGAGGCCAACCGCGAAAACAAAACCGCTTATACTGGCGATATGGGTGCTTTCAATTATTTAGCACGTACAAAATATAACAATCAACTGATACATGGTGTGCCTGTAAATACGGTTTTCAAATTGTATGAAGATGAACGAGAGGATTGTTGGTTTAGGCATAAATAGGGATACATCAGAGCGAAGCAAGAGCCCTGCACGAGAGATTGTTCAGAGCAACAATCACCATGCAGGGTGAAACAAGAGTCCCGATAGATATCGGGAGAGGAAGGCAGTCGATGATGCATCTAAATTTAGTTGATGATTTTATGTCACGATTCACGCCACAGTATTGGTATTTATAATCCGTTTTTTAGATACATTTTGTGAAACATCGCCTGAGACAGAAAATTTTTGACGAATACCAAAGTGTCGCTCTGAAAGACTAGCCCCTATCCCGAAACCTTTCGGGAGCTAAACCCTATCCCCTAAAAGTACCCCAATATCCCCGTTCTCAAATTATACAAATTCGTGAAACCCTCAGCGGCCATGGCTTCGCAGGCATGCACACTGCGCACCCCGCTGCGGCAATAAATGAGATAGGTCTTGTTGCGGTCGAGAGATTTGAATTTTTCTTCAAATTCGCCATTGTACATATCCAGTTCAGTCACTGCACCTTCTATAATTCCTGCAGCACATTCTGCCGCGGTTCTAACATCTAAAATGATTGTGTTTGTTTCTGTGGCTTTTAATTTGAATTCTTCTGGGCTGAGGTTGGTATAGCTGCTGTTTTCCATATAAATGTGTTTGCAAATATCATGGAATTCTATTTGATTTTTTGAGCATAATATATTTCAGATAAAGAGTTTTTTTAAATTCGTTTACCTTTAGCCTTTAAAAGGTATTTAGGTTCATGAATCCATTAGAAATTAAAAAGCCTTGTGGCGAAAATTGGGACAATATGCGTCTTGGTCTAATATCAAGGCATTGCGGTAAATGCGACAAAGAGGTTGTTGATTTTACCCAAATGAGCAAGCCTGAAATCTTTCAATATTTATACGACAACAGAGATAAAAAAACCTGTGCCCGCATCTATGCTTGGCAAGTGGATTATACCTATGAGGACATTGAGCTTACTATAAAGAAGTTAAAACCTGCACAACGCAGAAGTAATTATTATTTTTATTTGTTGGCCTTAGGCGCCTTTGCTTTGGGCGCTTGCAATTATGAAAACAAATCGATAAACACCGAAGTGATTGAAAATGTAAACATGGGTGAGGTTAATCCTTCTCAAGATACAGCAATAAAGAATAATGATTCAACTATTAAGGAAGTGAAAATGGGGAAAATCAATCCGCAAGTTGTTAAACCTACTCCTGATCCTACTCACATTATACAAGGAGAAATGCCCTTTGAGCCAGAATTGGAAACAGTTGCTAACCCTGATAGGGTTTACAATATCGTTGATCAAATGCCAGAGTTTTATGGCGGTTCAGAAACCTTGAAATTGTATATCGCTTCACGTTTAAAAAATATTGAGAATGAAAACAATTTTAGCGGCAAAATAATAGTCAATTTCGTTGTCGATGAGAACGGTGTAATTACAGGATCTAAAATTCTATATTCCACCAAAGGACTTGAGGATTATGAGAAAACAATAATTAAAATTTTCAATGAAATGCCGAAGTGGAAACCAGGCGCACAGGGTGGCCGCAATGTGAAGGTGAATATGCAGTTTCCGGTTATTGTGGAAGGGGAATAGGGGTTATATAAAACCTAAGCTCTGTAAGAGCGTTATTATGATGGCTTCGGAGAAGCCTAATTATTGTAGCATTTCGTACAAACGAAATCTCCGCTCCGATGGAGCGGTATATTTATAAACCGCCTTTGCGGTTTATGATAAAAATGCCATTGACCCGCAATTAAAGGGTGATATTTTAATATATTGAGATTTTATAATGCCGCTCCCATGGAGCTTGTTTTCGTTTTCATGGATTTGCAATTAAAGTAGAGACAGGGCATGCCCTGTCTCTACTTTAACGTATATCAATATAGATAATACTTACCATCAAGCGTTGTGAGGTCTGCTTTTCTCCCCTTATCTTTGCATTTTTATTTTATGCACATAGAACAGATATACACAGGATGCTTGGCACAAGGGGCCTATTATATTGAAAGCAATGGCGAGGCTGCTATTATTGACCCTCTTCGTGAAGTACAACCTTACATTGATTTAGCAACTTCTCGTGGGGCTAAGATTAAATATATATTTGAAACCCATTTTCACGCCGATTTTGTTTCTGGTCACTTAGACCTGAGCCGCAAAACCGGAGCACCGATTATTTACGGTCCAAATTCTAACCCTGAGTTTGAAGCCCATATGGCCAAAGACCATGAGGTGTTTGATTTGGGCGATTGTGTTATAAAGGTTTTGCATACCCCTGGTCACACGCTAGAGAGCACTTGTTATTTGTTGAAAGACGAAAATGGCAAAGACCATGCTTTGTTCAGCGGCGATACATTGTTCTTAGGCGATGTTGGTCGTCCTGATCTTGCTCAAAAAGCAGCAGATATGACCCAAGAAGATTTGGCGGGTATGTTGTACGACAGTTTAATGACCCAAATTATGCCATTGGCGGATGATGTAACTGTTTATCCTGCCCACGGTGCTGGCAGTGCTTGTGGTAAAAACATGATGAAGGAAACTTTGGACGTTTTTGGCAACCAAAAGAAAATGAACTACGCCTTAAACCAACCGAGCAAGGAAGCATTTATTGCTGCGGTAACCGATGGTTTAACACCTCCTCCAGGATATTTTGGAATGAATGTGGCTATGAATAAAAAAGGCTATCAAAGTTTTGACGAGGTGCTTGCCAAAGGTATGCAAGCCTTGGATGCAGATGCCTTAGAAGCTTTGGTAAATAATGAGGATGCTTTGGTCTTGGATGTTCGTTCAGCTGCAGATTTTGCTAAGGGCTTTATTCCCCGTTCAGTGAACATCGGTTTGAAAGGCGATTTCGCTCCATGGGTTGGTGCCGTTATCATGGATGTAAACCAACCATTGGTATTGGTGTGCAATGAAGGTGATGAAGAAGAAACCATTACCCGTTTGTCGCGTGTGGGATTTGATAAAGTGTTGGGGTATTTGAAAGGTGGCATCCAAACTTGGATTCAAGCAAATAAAGAAATTGATACCGTAGACAGAATTGATGCAGAAGAATTTGCAAGCATTTACAATGCTGAAAATACAGAAGTAATTGATGTTCGTAAAGAAGGTGAATACGATGCAGAACATGTTGTTCATGCGCACAGCAGGCCGTTGGCTTATATAAATGAATGGTTTAGCAGCCTTGGTAAAGAACCATTTTTGTTGCATTGCCAGGGTGGTTACAGAAGCATGATAGCTGCTTCAATTTTAAAAGCTAGAGGCATACATAATTTCAAAGAAGTTGATGGTGGTTACAAAGCCATATCAGCGACCTCAGTGGCCAAAACTTCAGAGCAAAAAGTTCAGGCTTAAGTCTGAATGGGCCTAAAATATTAATAGTATAAGTTTATTCTATAATGAATAGATTTAATATTGTTGATAGGCTATTAAATAAAAATTAAATAAAATAATGAATAATAACGAGCAAGTGTGGTTCATCACTGGATGTTCTACGGGATTTGGAAAAGCTTTGGCCATAGCGGTTTTAGAGCGTGGTTATAAGGCAGTGGTAACAGCGAGAAAAATGAGTGATTTGGATGAGGTCTTGGCTCAATTTCCTAAGCAAGTAAAAGGTTTGATATTGGATATGGAAAACCGTGCACAGATTGTTTCTGCTGCAGCAGAGGCTATAGCAGCTTTTGAAAGAGTTGATGTTTTGGTTAACAATGCAGGCATTGGATATTTTTCATCTGCAGAAGAAGCCGATATGCAAATCGTGCGTAAAATGTTTGAGGTGAATTTCTTTGGACTAACGGAATTGACCAGTTTGATTTTGCCACAAATGCGCAAACAAAAATCTGGTCACATTATGAATGTTTCTTCAATTGGTGGATTGGTTGGATTCCCTGCAGTTTCTTTTTACAACGCAACCAAGTTTGCCGTTGCAGGATATTCTGAAGCTTTGGCGAAAGAGACTTCCCATTTAAATATAAAAGTTACCGTTGTTTGTCCAAGTGGATTTAGAACCGATTGGGCTGGACGCTCTGCTTTTGAAACACCTATACAAATAGAAGATTATGCAGCTAGTGCAGCTGCCAATGCAGAAGCTATTCGAAGCAGAAGTGGCAAGCAACCTGGCGATCCTGTTGCAGCAGCGCATGCAATGATAAAAGCACATGAAGCAGAAAAGCCGCCATTGTATTTAATGTTGGGTGCAGGTGCTTTGAACGGTGCCCGCAAAAAATTAGAAGACTATGCCACAGACTTTGATGCATGGGCCTCTACCAGTTTAGGTGCCGATGTGCCATTGCCGGCTTAATTTAAAATAATGAATAAAAAAGCTGCTTTTTTTGTTTAAGATTTGCTGCCTGCAAAATACCGTTTCCCAAAACGTTCAAAAATGGCTTTGTCTAACATCTCATGTTGTGTAGGGTTGGCTACTTTTAACATTTCGTAAGCCCTTTGGGCTAGGTTTTTTCCAAACAAATTGGCAACACCAAACTCTGTTACAATATAATGCATGTGTGCTCTTGTTGTAACAACCCCAGCGCCAGTTTTGAGGGTTGAAACAATCTTCGATTCTCCATGGTGGGTGGTAGAAGAGATCGCAATAATGGGTTTACCTCCTTCAGATAAAGCAGCGCCCCGCATGAAGTCTATTTGTCCGCCAACGCCTGAAAATTGATAGGTTCCAATGGAGTCGGAACACACTTGTCCAGTTATATCTATCTCGATTGCAGAGTTAATAGAAACAGCTTTTGGATTACAACGAATAATGGTCGCATCATTGACATAATCAATGTCAAGGAAAGAGACCATGGGGTTGTCGTCTACAAAGTCATATAATTTTCTGCTGCCTACTACAAAACCAGTAACGATTTTGCCACGGTGTTTTTTCTTGTATTTATTGGTAATTACATCCTCTTCTACCAAAGGAAGCAAGCCATCTGAAAACATTTCAGTATGTATGCCCAAGTCTTTGTGGTTGTGCAAGCATGACATCACTGCATCAGGAATATGACCTATACCCATTTGCAAGGTTGAACGGTCTTCTATTAACTCTGCACAATAGCGTCCGATGGACATGCTGGCCTCATCGATTTTTTCAGCATATGAAACTGTTGGAAGGTCTTGGTCGACGTATACCAAGGTGTCAAAACCGGAAATATGAATGATGCCATCGCCGTGGGTTCTTGGCATTTTGGAATTGACTTGTGCAATCGTGTATTTGGCGTTTCTAATGGCCGAACGGCTAATATCTACAGATGTTCCGAGTGAACAATAGCCATGTTTGTCGGGAGGTGAAACATTTACAAAAGCAATGTCTAACGGCAAGATGTTTTGATCGAACAAACGGGGTATCTCACTTAAAAATACCGGGATGTAATCGCCAGCAGCGGAGTTCACAATCTTGCGCACATTGGAGGAAACAAAAAGTGAGTTCAAATAAAAATGGCCTTCAAATTCAGGGTCGCTGAACAGGTCCCCACCATAGGTGCTCATGCTCACCAATTCTACATTTTGTAATTCGTGTTTTCGTCTAGCCAAGGCATCTAATAAAGTTAGGGGCGTGGCGGCGCTGCCTTGTATAAAAATGCGCATGCCACTTTTAATGTTTTTTACTGCTTCGTCGGCAGTACAGAATATCGGTTCTTTCATAATTATTGTGCTGTCCATGCACCATCAATTGGCAGGGCATGACCGCTAATGAAGGAGGCTTCATTCGAGCAAAGCCATACCACGGCATTGGCAACCTCATAGGCTTCACCCATGCGGCCTATGGGTTCCATGGACACAAATTGTTTTTCTATTTCTTTGTTTTTTCCTGTGAATCGGTCTATCATCGGTGTGCTGATAATGCCTGGGCAAACTGCATTAACACGTATGCCTTTTTGGATGTATTCTAAGGCTGTGGTTTTGGTTAATCCCACAATGCCGTGTTTGCTGGCAACGTAGGCCGGACTGTTTTGAAAACCTACCAAACCTGCAACGGAGGCGTTGTTAACTATGGCCCCTTTGCCTTGCTCGAGCATAACGGGTAAAATATATTTCATGCAAAGGAAAACACCAGTTAAATTAATGCCAATGACTTTGTCCCAGTTCTCTTCTGTGCAAAATACAGTTGGATTCGATACACCTTCTATGCCTGCATTGTTGAACGCGAAATCAATTTGACCATAGGTTGCCATGGCTACTTTTACCAAATTTTGTACATCTTCCGATTTTGAAACATCACTTTTCACAAAAATGCCTTCACTGCCTGTGGCTTTAACGAGATGTAAAGTTTCATAGTCTTCTACGCAGTCGGCCAAGACCAATTTAACGCCATGTTTGGCAAATTCAATAGCAGTAGCGCGGCCAATACCGAATGAAGAGCCGGTAACAATGGCAACTTTGTTGTGAAAATGGGTGTTCATAATGTTTTAATTGTTTGAGATTTGATGTTGTAAAATTCGTGGTTTCACAGTCCATAAATACTGATTGCGATCATGAAACCGAAAACTTTTATCATAAAAAAAGCCTGCTGGTTTAGAGCAGGCTTTTTCAAATATTTTGTGGAATTTAATTATTCAGCTGATTTGTTTTCATCTGTGTTTTCTGCTTCTGCAGCCTCTTCAATCGTTGCTGTCTCTTCCTCTTCTTTTTTGCGTCCAAATAATTTTTTACCTAAGAATCCGAATAAAGCAATGATACCGAAAATTAAAGGTTTGATAAACTTCAATAAGAATACTCCGATTTTTGCCAAGATGCCGGTCTTCGCCAAGATGCCACCAACAATCAAACCACCTATGCCATATTCGGCAAGTTTATCAGTGTCTTCGTTGTAGTCTGCATACGTTTGGCCATTGTTAAAATTGGTAGATGCCAAAATCATATTGATGTCTTTTTTCACTTCTGGTAGCATAGACATGCCGGTGATGATGTTCATTTCTAAGAAACCTTCACGGCCTAAAACACGTATGTTGTAGTTAAGTGTATGTTCTTCATCGGTGCCAAAAGAAAGTTCTTTGGCCCAGTGAAGTTTTTTGTTTTTCTCATCGTAAAATGGTGCAGCTGCCCAACCCAACATACTAACTTTTTCAAAACCTTGTTCAACGCGTTCTTTGCTTGATGCTTCTGCTTCTTCCTTTAATTGTTTGAGCAGATCGTCGTAGTTAATGTCTTTGGCATCATCATCGTTTACGTGGCCTTCGTTGTTGTAGTTGATGTCTACCAACCAACGCATACCGCTGATCATGTTGGGTGTATCAGATAAAAGCATACCCAATGAAAGTGGAGACGGCGGATTGCCATAAATTTCTTCCATAAGTACTTTTGAGTCTTCAGGCCCAAGGTATAAGCATCCTTGTGGGACATTAACGGTGGCTAAGTTGTTGCCAATAATAATTTTACCAGTTTGGTAGCGAAACGTTTTTAGAATGCTGTCCGAGCGCATTAATAATTGCAAGCTTTCCATGGAAAACGAGTCTTCTTGTGCTTTAATTTGAGAGAATACACTCAGCAAACAAACATAAATAGTTTCTTCATATTTGAATGGGTTATAAGCCACAAACATAGGTATTTCCAAGTATTTTTTAAGTTCAAATTTGAGTTTATGGGTTTGCTATTAAATGCGGCCAATTTTTGTTATCTTTGCGCACCCAAAAATAATTTATGATTAATGTTTCAAATGTCTCCCTACGTTATGGGAAAAGGGTTCTGTTCGATGAGGTAAATGTAAAGTTTATTCCAGGCAATTGCTATGGTGTAATTGGCGCAAACGGAGC
>CANFXY010000031.1 GCA_947451105.1 Bacteroidota bacterium
ACCAATAAACCGCCAATTATAGCAGTTAATAGGCCCATAATAGGAGGGAACTCTGATGCTTTTGCAATACCCAAACTTAAGGGTAAAGCCAATAAGAAAATACTAAATCCAGATAAGGCATCTGTCGCGAAGTTTTCTTTTAATCCGGCGAAGCCGTCTTTCGGTAAATTATTTTTTTGATTGCTCATGTTTGCTAATGTTAATGGTTTGGAAATATGAAACTCTGATTGTTGGATTGCTTTCTAATATGGTATTAGAATAGTTCCAAATGTTTTGGTGAATGTAATTAATTTGAATTTGATTGTTTTTGTTGAAATTGTATGCGAAGCCTGCAATAATGCGGTTTTGATTGATTAACGATTTTCCGCTGTATGAACCAACATTAAAGAACGCTTCATCGCCGATAACAAAACTCAACAAGGTTGCGTCTAGCTTTTTTATGATAGGATGCGTATATAGTGCCATAAAGCGCAAACGGTTTCTATAAATCCTATCTGTGCCTATAAATCTGTTCTCATCTCTCAAGCGCGTTTGTATGGTTGATGATTTGATTTTATACTTTCCATTCAACTGCACCCAAATATGGTCTTCTTCTACAGGCGATTTGAAAATTGCGGGAGAACCATATGAAAATGTTTTGTAATGGGTATAACCTATACTAGCCGTGAACATTTTATTGATGTTGTAGTCGATAGACGGGCGGACAAACCATTGTTGAGGTTTTTGTCCCCATTCAGTATTTCGTTTAGTGGCCTCTAGGGTAAATGATAGCTTCTTGTTGAAGTTGACTTTGCCTACATAATGCACCCATAGATTGTTGTTTTGGGTTTTTACCTGGGCATTTGTTGTTGTGTTTAATATGGTCATTAAACACAACAAAATAATTGATGGTTTAAATAATTGAATTCTCATGATGATTGATAAGGGGTCTCGTGGTAAGTTTTAATGTGTGGGCCTAAAAACAATCGGGCATACATTCTGATAATCGCTATTCCGCCCATAATGAATGCCAGTGAGTTGAAGAATGCTAAGAAGTATTGGTCTTCCCGAATGTGGCTAAAAATTAGATCTTCTCCGATAAAGGTTGGAGAAATAGGGAAGCCCATAAGTCCTAAGCTAGCCAATAAAAACACAAAGGCCAACAATGGATATTCATAGGCATGTCCATAGTATTTGTTCAAGTCGAAATAGCTTGGTTCCAATCGTTTTAATCGGCTTAATGCGTAGAATCCTAAAATCCCACAGGTGACAATGCCACTTAAATACAATGAAATATGCTCTGCGTCGAAATGTTCATTGTGTGATATGGCAAGAGCAACCCAAAAATGATTCATTACCAATAACAACCAAGCCAATTGAGGCGAACGTCTTTCCGAGAAAGATTTTAGTACCATCGCCAAACCAATAAAAGAAAAGATAGTAGGCAACACATTGTGAATAGATTTAGGAATTAGGTCTTCCCAATGCAACATAACCATACCAAGCACATAAACGGGAATAAAAAAGTAAAAGACATTTTTTAGAGTTATGAAATTCAATTTTTTCCCAATAAATTTCATTGGATAAAATATCCAAACATTCATCACATGGTCAAGGTTAAATTCTTTCATGCTCAATATGTAGAGCGAATATTCTATTTTCTTTGGCAAGCTGTCTTCTATGTGTTTATGTCGGGGCACAAAATTATAAAATTGTTCTTTGATTAAATAACTAACCACCGATGGGGAAACCAATAATTGATAGGTTCTTAAAAATGCATTGCCTGCAAAGTGAATCAAGGCAAGGGTTTCAAATCCTGCAGCGACTTCAATAAAAATGATGCCTATTTGTCCTATAGAAGCATACGCAATCTGGCTCTTGATTGAAGATTGAACCCTTGCAATTAAGGTCGTCACTATGGCCGTGCTAAGGCCTAATAAACCAATAAGGATTCTCACAGAGGTTTGTTGTTCCCAAAACGGAAAGGTTCTTAACAATAGAAATACACCAAAATGTACCGATAAGGATCCATAGAAAATGGCACTCGAACTGGTCGGCCCTTCCATAGCTCTTGGAAGCCACGATGAAAAGGGCAATTGGGCTGATTTGGCCGCCGCCGCTACCAATAATCCAAGTGAAATTATTACACCAATCAAACTGTGGTTTTGCAAGTGCTCGTGAACCAAGTCGTAATTATACAATTTTGCAAATGTGATATTTTCGTGCCATAAATGGTGGCTCGCCCACATAGCCAAGAGTATGCCTACATCTCCAATTCTGTAGATAGTAAAAACTTTAACAGCATTTCTAACAGGAAGGTAACGTTCTCGGTAAAATGCAATGAGTAAGAAAGATGAAATCCCTAACAACTCCCATCCCATAAACAACGTTTCGAAATTGCCTGACAAGACCGTGGTGTTGTAACCTAGATAAAACAATAAAATGGTGCTAAAGAATCTTTTATAACCTTTTTCTCTATGCAAGTAATAACGGCTATATATGGTAATCAAAAAGGTTAACATGCCGCCAACCATTAAATATACCGCACTTATTTTATCAAAGAACAAGTCCACCACGAATTCATAACCATGGGTTCTATACAAGACTACTTCAGCGATGTTAATAGAGGGATGTCCTTGGATAAGCCAAGTGATAATAAAACCAATAAAGACCAGTAAGGTTATTCCTGCGGTGTAAAATGCCAATCTAGAAATCAAGATTTCCTTCTTTGAGGGGATCAAAAAACTGACAATTAAGCCAATGAAGGGAATGATTAAAAATATATGAATTGGGAAGTTCATGCACTTTGTTCCTCCAATAACATAACGGGTAGGTTTAAATCTGTTTTTTCAAATTCTTTCATCATATCCCTCGACATTTTTATTTCAGTGTTTATTAGGTCAAGGCGGATAAATTCACCTTTTTTAAAGCGCTTGTAATTGCCGGTGTTAGAATCAAAGGATACAAGATGAATCCACTCGTTTTCAAACCACTCATAGGTTTGAGGGACGCGTTTAACTACATCCAATAGTTTTTCTTCTGGACATTCTACAACAACCATAAGCCGCAAAGGGTCGTGCACTTCTATCATTTGATGGGGTAGTCCCGTTCTTAAATCACCATCTGTTCCATTTGCAACACCAATTAATCCCATAACGTTATGGGGTAATTTGCTGCCTGCGCCCAATTTGTTGTTGTCTGTTCGCGAAAAATAATATTCAAGATTAATACCTCCACAAACAGGAGCAACAGCTTTTAAAATGTTTAACAATGATGCCCCGTCATGGTCGATGCGGTGGTCGTATGAATTTAAAAATGCGCGTCTATCAAGAAACAATCCTTTTGTAATGTCTCGGCGACCAACGATGCACAAGGCATTTGTGGCATGGTTAAGCTCTGGTCTGGGTTCAAACAAACGAACTGAACGCAATTTAACTTTATCATGCACTGTTTTTGGGAGGTCATTGGTATTGGTTAAAATAAATTTTCTCGAACGTTCTTTGGCATTTAAATCAAGTGCGTTTAAAAATATTGCATGATGCGTTTTATGCGCTTGTTGTTGAGCGCCGTTTAAATTTTCAATGTCGAAGTATTCTATCTCATCTCTGGTGGTGTCATGAAGGGCACCAACAAATTGAGTGTCTTCTGAAATGTTGATTCCTTTTGATTTTAAAATTTCTCTTACTTCTTTGTGGTTAGACATAAAGGCTGCAACCCGGGCGTTAACAGAACCGGGCCGACCGCTGCATGCGCCACAATCATAACCCGCATAGTGCGTGTTGTTGATGCTGCTTGCGCCATGTCCAACAAAATAAACTATCGGTGATTGGATATCAACCAAGCCAATGCTTTTATAAAGACCTTCCATTCGGGTTGCCATTTCTTGAACGCTGAAACCAACTTGCAACCCATCTATCTTTTCGCCTGTGTATTCAATGCTCAACTTAGCTTGCCTATCCATGTGTCTGAATGAATAAGAAGTGGCTGGACTAATTCTAGGACTAAAAATATTGAAGAATAATTTCAAACCAGACCAAAAGCCAAGTGTTTGCGAAATTAACCAACCAAATAGTAGGGAATGTGCGTGCTTTGTAAAATGTGCCGCCTTAGTTCTTTTTTGGGTGTTTTCTTTTTCTAAAATCAAATAGCCAGGATTGAGGGGGGCAGGACAAACTTTCGTATGGGATTTACTATGCTCAGGTTGAAAGTAGAATTCAACATTAAAGAATCCAGGTGTTCCATATGTTTTTGCGCCTTTTGATAAAGATTCAATATGTCGGCGTATAGAACATTCGCGGTCATCTATGCAAAAAAGTGCATGAAATTCTGTCGCTTCTTCTATTGATTTTCGTTTCGTATTTTCCTTTATACCTGTTAATACATCGTTGTAATACGACCATTCATAAGCTTCTTGCCACAGAGATAATACGTCGAAAAACTCAGAATATTCTACAGTTTTAAATAGTGGATTAGGATTGTCCGTTACACTTAAGCCAAGGGGTCTCCAATTTTCTCCATAGGCAGAATCTAATACATCTATTTCTAAGAGCAATTCAAATATAATCAAGTCGCTAAGCTTAATTTCTCTTTGGTCGAGCAATGCGCCCTGATTGTCTTCTAAGAATGAAACCATACCCGACCATCCGATATGTGCAAACTGCTGATCAAAAAGATACTGCTCAAAATATTCGGAGTCACCAACAACAATTTTCAATAGACTTTCTATATCTAATTTGCCTTTTAGAAAAAGCATACGCGCCCTTTCAGATTTGAAAAGAGATACATAACTATTTCGTTCTATTTCTTTTATTGAGGAGAGAAAACCATGCTGAACCAATGGGAATTCTTTGATTGATATACCTTGGTCGAGGTAATTGTTCAGCAATCTGAATATAATTGGATGTGTTTTTTTGTCTAGATTTACCTTGTAAAGGGCTTTCCATTGGTTTCTAAAGCTGCCAACTCTAGACGGTAAATTGCTGTTGTATGGGTCGTTTAATGCGCGCGCTTTCCAAACATTAAGTTCTTTTATTCCTTTTTGTTCTGTGATTGTACGCGTTAAAATGCTGTCTTTAATTTGACCATCTTGGTATAATTGACGGTATTCGTCAAGTTGTAAATATACCTTGTAGCCAAATAGGGTAGATGCCTTGTGCAATGCTTGGTGAAACGGCAAGTTTTGATAAGCATGCAGGGTATTGTGGTGTATGAAATCCTTCAATGGAGCTTGAGACGGAAGGAAATGTTTTATGTGGTGTAATACTTCTTTTTCGTTGAAGTTGTTATGCTTGTGTGGCATTGTTTGTTAAAATTTGTTACGTTGAAACTGTTAGATTTCTAAGTCCGAGGACCCAGAATGGCTGGAGTCAAGTAAAAATCAAATTCTAAAAACGCAGTATAAAATATTAAGTGTATTTGAACGCTTTTGGTATTTTGAGTACCGATATTGCCCCAGGCAAATGCAGTGCCTTATTTGTCTTTGTGCGATAGAAAAAGACTCTGAAAATAATTTTTCGTTGTCATCTTCCAATTCGTTTTCACATTCAAGTAAAGCATCACTATGCTTATTGTGACATTCACTGCTAATGCCTTTTAAGTCTGATTCTGACTTTTTTAAATGGGCATTCGTGTTAATCGAATTTCTAATGCCATAGGATTGAGCAAATGAATAAGCATTCCCAGCTGCTAGGCCGCAAATAATCCAAATACTTAATATGATTCTAGAAATACGCTTCAATTTATTGGTTCGCGAATTTACGCTTCTTTTTCTTTAATTAGAAAATAATGTGCCAAACTATTCGTTTTATAAAATATTTTCATAAACGATGGCCATTCCTTGACCAACGCCAACACACATGGTTGCAACGCCATATTTTACGTCAGGCCTTTTTTGCATTTCATGAATTAAAGTGCTGCTTATTCTTGCACCACTGCACCCCAATGGATGTCCAATAGCTATAGCGCCTCCATTAACATTTACTTTGTTTATATCAAGTCCAAGTTCTTTGATGCACGCAATGCTTTGTGATGCAAAGGCTTCGTTTAACTCAAATAATCCAATGTCTTCAATGCTTAAACCTGCACGCTTTAATGCTTTTCGAACCGCTTCTACAGGGCCGATTCCCATAATAGCTGGTTCAACCCCTGAGGCTGCAGTTGCAACAATCCTCGCTTTTGGTTTTAAGCCATGGGCTCTAACAAATGATTCGGACGCGATAGCCAAGGCACTCGCTCCGTCGTTTACAGAACTTGAATTGCCTGCTGTTACACTGCCGTCTTTTTTAAATGCCGGTTTTAAGCTGTTTAAAGTTTCAATGCTGCTTAAACGTGCCTGCTCATCTGTGTCGAAGATAATGCTCTCGCCTTTTTTCTTAGGGATTTCATACGCTACAATTTCCTCTTTGAATTTCCCTGCCTCGTGGGCCTGCTTCCATTTTAATTGTGAATTGTAAGCAAACTGGTCTTGTTCCTCACGGCTTATCCCCCAACGCTCAGCGACATTTTCAGCCGTTTCGCCCATGGTGAACGGATGGTATAATTTTGAAAGGGTAGGATTGGTAAATCTCCAACCGATAGTGGTATCATGGATTTCAGGCGCTCGTCCAAATGCAGTATCGGATTTGGCCATTACAAAGGGTGCACGCGACATGCTTTCAACGCCACCAGCAATGTATAAATCTCCATTGCCTGCCTTTATTTCCATATATGCGTTAGCTATTGCCTGAAGACCGCTTGCGCACAATCTGTTTACGGTATATCCAGCAACGGTTGTAGGCAATCCAGATAATAGTGCAGACATACGCGCCACATTTCTATTGTCTTCCCCTGCTTGGTTGGCTGCACCCAAAATTACTTCCTCTGTTTGGTCAAAAGGAAGGTTCGGGTTTCTATCTATCAGTGCTTTTATAACATGGGCGCCCATGTCATCAGGTCTAGTGCCAGAAAGGGTTCCTGCATATTTCCCAATGGCAGTTCTAACGGCATCAATAACGTATATAGATTGACTCATAATTGAGTGGCAAAACTACAATAATATCAAATATAAATTTAGAAAATATTTATAAGAACAACTTGAATTTAGGACTGTATGGTATAAATCAAATATTCTTAAACAGGAATATCGTATTAACTATTTTTGTGGAATTGTTGTTTTATGTAAAAACTATTTTATTTTCGTGTCAATGAAAATAAATAGATTCTTTATTTATTGCCTAATAGGAACCTTTGGCCTCGCAATTATACTGCCTGCTTGCAAAGCCAAAACGTGTGATGCTGCCAGCAATGTGACTGAACAATCAAAGTCTAGAAAAAGGGTTAAAAATATTGGATTGTTTTCAAGAAAAGAAATGCGCAGACAACGCTGGCGTTAATAAGGGAGATAGGGCAAATCAAAATTGATGATTAGGCCAAAATTATGCTGATAATAGGTTCTGAAATCACTGCTTAGTCTTTGGTTATGCGAAAATTCATAAATCAACCCGAAGTTGTGGTTTAATTTGTATACTGCGCCAAACCCCAATCTTACTGAAGATGATATTCTACTTGCATTGACATCTTTATAGGCTTTGTCGTGTAAGTCTAAATTGTATGATACTTTAAAATAAGGATTGAATTTTTTAGGCGACCAATTTCTTGGGGTATAGTGTTGTGGTAAGGAAAAAACAAAACCAGCTTTGAAGCGGAAAAAACTGCTGTTTTGAAAGCGCTTGAAACTGCTGTCTAAATTGCGTAAATCGCCTACGCCAATGCCCCAGTTGAAACTTGAAACACGGCTAAGGTTTTGGTGTTTGTCTAATTCTGTTACCCAAGAAATCTTTGTATTTGAATTGCTTTGGTTGTTAAGTGATTTTGGGTGAAACTGCATAATGCCTTGCTGCAGTGCAAGGTCTTTCTTGCCAAATAGTTGGGCTTGAGCAAGACTCGAAACGCTAAGCAATATAATGGTTAAGGTAAGTCTCAAAATTTAATTCTTGCCAACTCTCTTTGAATGTCTTTTGTTTTGATGTCATCGCGTTTATCGAACGCCTTTTTTCCCTTGCCTAGGCCAATATCCAATTTAAGAATACCGCGCTCGTTGGCGTATAGTTTTATCGGAAAAACAGCTGTGCCTTTTTCTTTTAAGCGGGTTCCTATTTTGCCTAATTCTTTTTTGTTAAGTAGAAGTTTTCGGTTTCTTAGAGGTTCATGCTTGTTGTAGGTGCCCTGTTTGAACTCGCTGATGTGCATGTTCTTTACATAAAGCTCACCGTCTTCCATCATACAATAGGCATCGCTGATGTTGATGTTGCCATTGCGTATGCTTTTTACTTCTGTTCCCGTAAGCACCATGCCTGCCGTGAATTTTAAGTCCGTATGGTATTCAAATCCAGCTTTTCGGTTGATTATATTTACGGCTTTTTCACTCATTTCACTTCAGACTTTCAAACAGCAAATTTAACTTTTCTTTTTTAATAATTTTTTGCCCTGTATTGCATTCTGCAATTATTCTCTCGCCCACCTTGGCTAGGACGGTGCAATCAACTATGTTTTTTTCCAATTTTGATATACAGGCTTCAAATACGACAGTGTCGCCTAATAGGGCAGGAGACCGGTGTGTAATGTTTAAAAATGTGCCAATGCCTTCTTCGTCGTCTTCTTTCATTTCCAATACAAACAATCTGCTGCTCCATTCTGCGTCACGTCCAAGGGCAAAGGTGCCATACACTTGATGCACTGCACCGCTTTCAAATTCTGCAAGGTCATTTAAACCTACCAGTTTTGTGAATTGTTTTTTATCGCCTATCTGAAAAATAGATTTCATATTGATTGAGCAAATGTGCATTAAATTGATTCAAAATCAAAATATATTCTTCTGATAAAATGAGTATAAAAGGTGGGTTACTCTCAAAAAAGGTCACTTTAAATTTTGTATTTTCGTCGCACGATATGTCTGAGAAAAAATTATTTCTATTAGATGGGATGGCGCTTATTTACCGTGCATTTTTTGCCTTTAGCCAAAACCCTAGAATTGCCTCAACAGGTTTAAACACCTCTGCAATGTTTGGATTTGTAAATACACTTTTAGATGTTTTGCGCAACCACAAGCCTACCCATATTGCTTGTGTTTTTGATACCCAAGCCCCAACTGAAAGACATATTGTTTATGAGCAATACAAAGCACACAGAGAAGAAATGCCCGAAGATTTACGCAAAAGTTTGCCGTATATCTTTAAGATTTTAGAATCGTTTAATATTCCAGTAATCACCAAAGATGGTTATGAGGCAGACGATATCATCGGAACCATTGCATTGCGTGATGGCGCACCAGATTGCAAAGTTTACATGATGACCCCCGACAAAGATTTCGGCCAACTGGTGAATGAAAATGTCTTTATTTTCAAACCAGCCCGTATGGGAAATGATTTTGAAATTATGGGTGTGCCTGAGGTTTTGGCCAAATGGGACATCAGCGATATTCATCAAGTAATCGATATTTTGGCCATATGGGGTGACGCCTCAGACAATATCCCAGGTATTCCTGGTATGGGTGAAAAAACCGCCAAAAAATTAATCAAGGAATACGGCAGCTTAGAAAACATAATTGCCAATACCGATAAATTTAAAGGCAAGCAACAAGAGAATTTAATTAATTTTAAAGACCAAGGTTTGTTGTCCAAACAACTGGCAACCATTAATGTGGGTGTGCCTATCGACCACAATTTGGAAGATTATATTCTCAAAGATTTTAATAAGGAAGCAGTAAGAGAGTTGTTTGCTGAACTTGAATTCAGGCAATTGTTAAAGCGTGTATTGGGTGAAGAAGCGCCAGAAGTTGCGGTTAAAAAATCTCCGGCTAAAACCAATCCTGCTCAGGGTGATTTATTCAGCCAACCGGCAGCAGTGCAAGCCAGCGAAAAAGGAGATGACGCGCATGACGGGGATGAAGATACACAAGAGCAATACCAAACCATTCAGGATGTTCCTCATCAATACTTCTTGGTGAACACAGTGGAGGCAAAACAAGATTTGTTAAACAAACTTTTACAGGCCAACGCGTTTTGCTTTGATACGGAAACCAGTGGTTTGGATGTCTTGAATTCTGATGCCGTTGGTTTGGCTTTTTCAATGACAAAAGGCGAAGCTTATTATGTTCCTGTTTCAAGTAAAGAGGATGTTCAGTTTTTCAAACCAGCCTTCGAATCTAAGGCGTTGAAAATTGCACAAAACCTAAAGTTTGATTTGCAGATATTAGAAAATTATGGTGTTCAGGTCCTCGAGCCATTTTACGATACCATGTTGGCGCATTATTTAATAGAACCTGACAAGCGTCACAACATGGACGAATTATCTAGGACCTATTTGAAATACGATCCTGTGTCCATTGAAGCCTTAATTGGCAAAAAAGGCAAGGGGCAAATTAAAATGTCGGATGTAGATATTGAAACGGTGAAAGAATATGCTGCAGAAGATGCCGACATTACGCTGCAATTGAAATCGGTTCTTGATCCTTATTTGCAAGAGCAAAATGCGAATAAGGTATTCAATGAAATAGAATTGCCTTTGGTTCCCGTATTGGCCTCTATGGAGCGAGCAGGCATTCGGATCGATTCTACTTTTTTACAAGACTATAGTGTTGATTTAGGAAAACAAATTCTTGAAATAGAACAAAGAATATATGAGCAAGCAGGAGAGAAGTTTAACATTGCATCTCCACTTCAGTTGGGTAAGATTTTGTTCGATAAACTCAATCTCGATGAGAAAGCAAAGAAAACCAAAACTGGTCAATACCAAACTGGGGAAGATGTGCTTCAAAAACTATCACATAAAAGCACAATTGTTCAAGACATTTTAGATTTTAGAGGTTTGCAAAAACTGAAGTCTACCTACGTGGATGCCTTGCCTTTATTGGTAAATCCGGCGACAGGACGCGTGCACACAACCTTTAACCAAGCGGTTGCCGCAACAGGGCGTTTGAGCAGTACAAATCCGAATTTGCAAAACATTCCTGTGAGAACCGAAAGAGGAAGGGAAGTTCGTAAGGCTTTTATCCCAGCGGGTGACGACTTTTTGATACTTTCTGCGGATTATTCTCAAATAGAATTACGCGTTATTGCAAGTATGAGTGGCGACGAGGGAATGATGGAGGCATTTAGACAGAATCTAGACATTCACGCAGCCACAGCAGCTAAGGTATTTGGTGTGCCTTTAGAAGAGGTTACCAAAGAGCAAAGGTATAAAGCTAAGAGTGTTAATTTCGGTTTGATTTACGGTCAAGGAGCCTTTGGATTGGCCGAGAACCTGGGCATCAGCAGAACCGAGGCAAAAGAAATAATAGATAATTATTTCAAGCAGTTTCCTGGCATACGCACCTATATGGATGACGTGATAGAAAATGCAAGAACCCATGGCTATGTAGAGACTTTGATGGGCCGTAGAAGGTATCTACGTGACATCAATTCTAACAATGCAACGGTAAGAAGCTTTGCGGAACGAAATGCCATCAATGCGCCGATACAAGGTGCTGCAGCTGATATGATCAAAATGGCCATGATACGCATACACAAACGCATGCAAGAGAAGACCTATAAATCAAAAATGTTGTTGCAGGTGCATGACGAATTGCTGTTTGATGTGCACAAAGATGAGCTAGAAGAAATAACCGAAATGGTTAAAACTGAAATGCAAAATGCGATGCCACTCAATGTTCCCGTAATTGCTGAAGCAGGTACCGGAATGAATTGGTTGGAGGCGCATTAAACTTTTTTCATGAAAGGTGCTTTCGACGTCAACAAACTGTTAAAGTCTTGAGAAAGCTTTAGTTTGAATACCGTAAAGATTAAAGCTGACCCCAACACTGTAGATTTAACAATTGAATCTAATATGGGATTGCTGACCCAATCACCGATGAAAGTAAAGGCAAAAAAAGCAGACAAGAGAAGGGCGATTTTAATTTGATCCTTGTGGAAAGGGTTTATCTTTAATTTGTATTGCAAAACCAACAAATTGCAAAGGTTTACAGAAATCATCACCAATATGGTGCTAATTGCACCTCCAATAATGCCAAACTTTGTAATGAATACATAGTTGTATAAAAATGATGAGATAACAGCAACTACGATGCTAAAGGTCGACAGTCCGTAGAATTTAGAGTTCACTATAATTGGACTGTTGCCACAAACCACCGCATCAATCAATTTGCTAATACCAATGAAAAATACCACCCATTTTCCTCTTTGGTAAAAGTCTCCTCTTGGCATCAACTCATATAGGTTGTCAATGTTCAGCCAAATCATGAAGAACAACATGCCTGATACTAAAAGTTGGTTGCTGCCATTTTTTTTGTTTAGGGCTTCAACTTCCTTGAATTTAGACTCTTTCATTAAATTCGAAAACACAGGCGTAGCCACTTGTAAAATGGTGCGTTTAGGGATCTCAATAAAAGTGGCCAAATAAAATCCAATACTATAAATGGCCACGTCCGACAAGTCTTTTTGCAAAGCGGAAATCATGAAAAAATCCATTTTTGTGTATAACAATGAGGCGATGCCTGAGAAAAACAAAAGCATGGTAAACCTCAAACTGTCTTTTTTGATTTGTGGATTTTTTCGAATAAAATCTAAATTAGGCCTTAAATTGATTTTAGTTAATTGGCCGAGAAACCACAGATTTCCTAGCAAAGCTACTGCATATGCAACGACAATTAGCCAAACCGATTGCGTAAAGCTTACAAAATTGAAATAGTAAAGTAAGCCTGCTACAATGATCAAAGCGCGCATGACAATTTCTCTCATGAAATTTGGCACCGCAATGCGTCCATGGTTGGCGCAACTTACTTCAGAAACAACTTGGTATAATATTATAAACACCAATAGAATCAACATTGGAAAAAGCTCTTTGTATTTTAAAGCATTGGCGTTGATGAAAAGAAATATTGAGTCACCGCCAATAAGCAAAACAATTAACAGCAAACAGAAACCGATCAAGGGGAAAATTAACACCCAGAAAAAGAACCCATGGTGTTGCTCATCTGCAGTCTTGAAAAAGGGGAAAAATCGATTGATGCTGTAATGGGTGCCAATTAATGCAAAAGAGGATAAGACGGTGCCTAATTCAATAAACAAGCGCACTGCACCTAGTTTTTCTGGTGTGTAAAACAAGGGAAGTAGAATGAATAAACTTAAAAACCCTAGCCCCATTCCAATGTAATTGGATAATGCCGCTTTAAATCCTTGTCTTATTATTACACCCATGTCTTGCAGCAAATTTAAACTTAATTAAGGTGGATTCAGTAAGTAATTTCGACAAGCGTGTACTTTTTAGTACGCGTTTTATATATTTGCGCTAACCTAAAAATAAAGAACTTGAATATAGGAATTTTAGAAATATGTGTAAAAGAGCATTACATGGTTGTTAATGCAGTGCTAAAAACATACGCGAGCGATCCTGCAAATAAAGTGTACGTTTTTACCACCCAAGGGGCTAAAGATTTAATCATGGCCCAAGACAATGATGGACCTCAAATTGAGTACGTTTTGTTTGACCCCAATAGCAATGTGAATGATTTTTTTAAAGTAATAAAACAGTACCCTTTAGACAGAATTCATTACACCACAGTTACGAAATACTTCAAGGCCTTTTACTTTTTTAAACCCAATCCAAATTGTAAAGTTTTCTTCCATTTTCATAACATCGACTTATGGTATAATTCGGCCTTTATTATTCAAATTAAACGCTTGTATAAAGTTTTTTTTAAGGATAAGAATAAGATAGATTTCATGCGTCAAATAAAATATTCTGTAAAAGATGTTTTATGGGATTTTTATAGAAAAAAATTTATCAAAAAAATTGCCAATGATGGCACCAACATCGTCATACTAAGCGAAGCGCAAAGGTTTCATTTGCAGACATATTTAAATGCAAAAAATGCGATCGTTTTTCCAACTTTGATTTTTGAACCCGACTTTTACCAAGATCTTTCTGGTAGTGACAATAAAATCAGGGTTTGCATACCTGGCTCAGTTACCCAGATAAGAAGAGAATACCACAAATTATTTGATGTGCTCGAGGCCAATCTAGAATTTTATAAATCTAATTTTATATTTGATTTGCTTGGGTTTATTCCACCGAGCGAAACGGCTTTAATTGATAGAATAAAAGTGATGGAGGAGAAAGGCTTAAATGTTTTATCTTACAATTACTTTATCGATGTCAAACAATTTGATATAGAACTGTATAAATCAGATATTATTTTGAGCAATATCTTATTGGATGATGCCTTAAGTCTTCAAAACAAAGAAACGGCCGCAGTTTTTCATATGATCAGGGGCGCCAAGCCGGGGATATTTCCCGAAAGCTTTGTACTGGATGCAGATTTCAAAGATTCTGTAGTGAAATTTAATGCCTATTCAGACCTGCATGCCTTGTTTCTAGACTTGTTAAATAAGCCTGAAATTACCACAGAATTGAAAACCAATGCCATGAAGATTTCTTTGCAATATTCACCTGCTGAATTAATCAAAAGACTAATCTGATATCGAGGCTGAAATTTGTTGATTTTTCTTATATTTGCTGAATTAAAATCGACTAGACGAAATGTATAAGAAAATAAACTGCTGTAGAATATGCGGAAATTCAAACTTAGTTTCATTATTGCACCTTGGTGAACAAACGCTAACGGGTGTATTCCCTAAAAATAAAACTACCGAAATTACCAGTGGTCCTTTGGAATTGGTTAAATGCTTCAGTCAAAATGGTGAAGATGTTTGTGGTCTGGTTCAATTGCACCACTCATATGACAGCAACGAAATGTATGGCGAAAATTATGGTTACCGTTCGGGTCTTAACCAATCTATGGTTAAACACCTGCAAAGTGTGGTAGCTGAGATTTGCAAATTGGTTGAGTTAAACGCAGATGATGTAATTATTGACATCGGCGGAAATGATTCTACCTTGTTGCAAGCTTATCCTTCTGATAAAGGTTTGAATTTAATGGTTATTGATCCAACTTCTAACAAGTTCAAACAATATTACCCAAGCCACATTAACAACACTGCTGATTTTTTCAGCGCAGAGACCTACAATAAGATTTTTAATAAAAAAGCAAAGGTTATAACGTCCATAGCGATGTTCTACGACCTTGAGGCGCCAATGAAATTCGTTCAAGACATTTATGATGTTTTGGATGACAATGGTGTTTGGGTATTCGAACAAAGTTATTTGCCTGCAATGGTAGATACCACGTCTTACGATACCATCTGTCATGAGCATTTAGAGTATTATGCCATCCAACAAATCAAATGGATATTTGATAAAATTGGATTTAAGATAGGCGATATAGAATTTAATAACATCAACGGTGGTAGTTTTAGAATTACTGCTGTTAAAAGCATTTCAAGTCTTCCTATTCAAACGGAAAAATTAAACAAAGCAATTGAAGCCGAAAACAATGCTGGATACCAAGGTCTTGAAATCTACAAAACGTTTTCTGAAAATGTAAGTAAGCACAAGATCGAATTAATGGCATTAATTAACGATTTGAAATCTCAAGGCAAGAAAATTTTTGGTTACGGTGCATCTACCAAAGGCAATGTATTGTTGCAATACTGCGGAATTACCGAAGCCGATATCCATTGCATCGCGGAAGTAAATCCAGATAAATTTGGTTCATTTACGCCGAATACATTGATTCCAATTATTTCAGAGAAAGATGCCAAAGCTCAAAGCCCTGATTATTTATTCGTATTGCCTTGGCATTTTAGAGATGGAATTATCGTAAGAGAAAATGAGTTTCTTAAGAATGGCGGAAAATTGATTTTCCCTCTACCTCAAATAGAAATTTATAGCCTTTAGAATTGAAAAAAAGAGCGCTTATTATTGGCCACTCAGGGCAAGATGGTTTTTATTTAACTCAGACCTTAGAATCTCAGAACTATGAGGTTTTCGGTGTGTCGAGTTCTGCTCAGTTCAACCTAGAATCCTTTAACATTGGCGCTAAGGCAATTACAGATTTTGGTTTTTGTGAAAAACTATTCACACAAATCCTACCCGATGAAGTTTATTACCTAGCAGCCTTGCACCAATCGTCTATTGAAAAATCATACGACGATTTGAAATTCTATAAAGACACCATTGATGTCAATGCCAATGGTCTTTTGAATTTTTTAGAATGTATTGTTAAATACAAATTGGAATGCAGGCTTTTTTATGCATCATCCTCACACATATTTGGTGGAACCAGTTCTCTCATCCAAAACGAAGAAACTCCATATTGCCCCGTGTCAATATATGGTGTTAGCAAGGTTTTAGGCATGCAGTATTGCGATTTGTATAGACAAAAAGGGGTGTTCTGCTCTGTAGGTATCTTTTACAACCATGAGTCGCCAAGAAGAAGCTCCAAGTTTGTTTCTAAAAAGATTATTGAAACAGCGGTTAAGATTTCGAAAGGGGAGGCTTCAGAATTGGTTTTAGGCGATCTGAGTGCTAAAATAGATTGGGGCTTTGCACCTGATTATGTGAAAGCGGCTCATGCGATTTTGCAAACAAATGCTTCGGGTGTTTTTGTCATATCCAGTGGAAGTATACATACCATAGAAGATTTTGTAGGCATAGCATTCGAACAATTAAATCTAAATTGGAAAGATTACGTGAAGGTCAACTCAAACATCATTCTTAAGAAATCGGTAACCATATTGCAAGGCGATAACTCCAAATTAAAACAACAAACAAATTGGGAAGCGTCCTTGAACTTTAAGCAAATGGTAGAAGTACTGGTTGCAAATGAGCTAATGAACGAATTAGCCTAGTGCTTTTTTTATCTGAGAGTTTATTCCTTCAATAACGTTTTGTGCGTTCATGTTTGGTATGAAAATAAAGTTATTGATAAACAAACGGTTTTTGCCATGGTTGTCTAATGATTGAATGTCTTCAATTTTTTTATCTTTAATGTCCGTCTTTAATTCTTGGGCCATGGTGTCAAAATAACAACAGGTGTATTGCCCTGTTTCCTCTAAAGATTTTATGAAATCCATGATAGGCGATTGATGGTGTCTCTGTTCAATTTCTATAATGAATACAGGTTGAAACTTTTTTATCATTTCGCTTGCGCCTTTGATCACATCGAACTCAGCACCTTCAACATCTATTTTAACCAAAGATATTTTCTCGATTTTCTTGCCTTCTGTAAATTTATCTAAGGTCGAAATGTGAACATCAATTAATACAGAATTGGTCTCATCTACCTCGATGTGTTCAGTTTTTAAAGTGCCTCTGGTGTGTATTTCCCTGTTGTTGAAATAAGGGATTTTAAATTGTGTATTTCCTTCTGAGTCAGACAAAGCATCTTGAGATAAATTGATGCCTGGAAATAACTTGCCAAGTCTTTTGTTGAGCGCTGGATGGGGTTCGAAAGCAAAAATATTGTTTCTTGATAAAATGCCATCCGCCTTGTAGATGTATTGTCCTAGGTTAGCTCCTACATCGATAAAGGTTGAATTTGAATCTAAAAAATATTGAATCAACAACAACTCGTTTTCAATGTTTCTGTTTTTAATGTTTTTCCAATTTAAAGATTCAATGTTTTCAAAATATTTCCTTTTGTAAGACAAAGGAAATAAATTGATTTCCAACTTCTGTTTAATTGCTTTGAGTTTAGAAATAATCATAATCTAGGCCTTGGTGTATATTGCAGTTGAAATCGTTTTGGCTATGAGTCTATAGCCCAAAGGTTTTAAAAATTTATAGGTTTCTAAATTCTCTAAATTTTCAACTTCTTCATCTTGGTCCTCTACCAAAATCACACTTGGTTTGTACTTTTCCCAATTGTTCGATTTTAAGACCTGTATGTCAATTCCCTCTGTGTCTATGTCCAATACATCGATGTTGCGTCCTTGCAAGTGTTCGTCGAAAACCTCAGCCAATGTCTTGGTTGGGATGTTCTTTGAGCCAACAAACTTAGCCCCTTGGGTTAAACGCATTTTGTAAAATTCTTCAGAAAAAGTACTAACTGCACTTTCCTTGAATTCATAATAGGTTAAATTGCTTCCAACTTCTGAAATGCCAATGTTTAAGTTCTTGTCTTTGGGACGGTATTGGTTAAACAAACGTATGGTCTCTGGGTTAGGATCTATGTTAATGCCAGACCAACCTTTCTTAAATAATTTAAAGGTGTTTGATCCAACTTTTGGATGGTAGCAACCAACATCAACATAGCATCCATTTTTAATGTGTTTGGTAAACTTTTCAATAATTAAATCTTCGGCTTCACCAGAGTATGTCAATTGTGGTTTCCCAATCCAATTTTTCCTCTTCGTTTCAATAAAATCAAATAGCCAAGTTGGTAGTTTGTCTTTCCAGTATCCCATCGTTGTAAATGTAGAATTGCAAATATAGTTCAATGCCCCCAATCCATTAAATATTTATTATGATTATCTTGGGTGAAACTTTTACTGTTTCTCATTTTCCTTACCTTTGCCTCAATGAAGGTACTCTTTGTCTTCGGTGGTCTGCCGCATTATTTCAATAAGGTGTTAAATAAAATTAATGCCAATCCCAATATTGACGTATGCGTTGTGGCGCCCAGCAGCAAAGGTGCAACCATCGGCAGCGGGGTGCACCAAACCGATGAAGGTATTGGGTTTAAGGTGCTGCGACTTCAAGAATACAAAACCTGGTATGGCAAGCCGTTTTTTAAAGGTTTTTACCAGCTTGTAAAAGATGAAAAACCAGATATTGTAGTTACTGGTTGGCCCTATTTCATCGCTTTTGTTTTCATGCCTTTGCTTACCATAAAGTTGAAACTCAATGGGACTAAACTCTATGGCCGTGAAATTCCTTTTACCGTTCAGTATTTCAATGAATCATTAAAGGCATTTTCAGACCGCTGCGTGGATAGCCAAAAAACTGAAAAAATGTTCTCCAACGTTTGGCTATTTCGTTTTCATAAATACCTAAGAAAATGTTTGTACACCTTTGTGTTTGATTATGCATTAACCTATACCGAAAAGGGAATTGACATTCTAAGTTCTTATGGTTTATCAAAATCAAAAATCACCGTTACGTACAATTCTCCTGATACAGAAAATTTAGCACGTTCAATCGATTTGGTTAAATCAAAATACCCGGACTTGAAAGCGAATCCACATAGATTAATACATGTAGGCCGCTTGGTCAAATGGAAAAATGTAGACATGTTGATCAGAGCAGTATATGTTTTAAAAGACAAGTACCCTGATTTGGAATTGGCGATATTGGGAAATGGGGAAGAGCAAGCTTCTTTAAAGAAATTGAGTGCCGACCTGCAATTAGGTGAGCAAGTCAAATTTCTTGGGGCAATTTACGAAGGAGAGGATCAAAGCGTTGAGTTTTTGAAGTCGTCTGTCTATGTTCTTGCCGGTATGGGCGGATTGTCTATCAACGAAGCCATGGCCCATAGTTTGCCCATTATCTGTTCTGTGGCAGATGGTACTGAAAAGCATTTGGTGTTTGAGGGAGAAAATGGGTTTTATTTCAAAGACGCCGATTTAGAATCTTTGTGCTTGGCCATTGAAAAAATGTTTTCTGCAGATAGAGTAAAAATGGGGCAAACCTCATTGTCAATCATAGAAAAATCGATCAACATTGAAAATGTATCCAATCGATTTGTTGACGCTTTCTTAATTCAAAAATAAATTCAAAGCTTCTAAAAATGCTTTGGGGTTATCAGCATGCACCCAATGTCCGGCATTAGGAATGCTGCAGTATTCAGCTTTTGGAAAATGTCCTTGCACTTTTATTTTGTCATCCCCATTCAAGTATTTCGAATTGCCACCTAAGATAAAAATAGTTGGTCCTGTATAAAGTCCCGAAATAGGAAATTCGCCGATAATGCCTTGGTAAGCATTTTTGATTGCATGGATATTGCTTTTAACTGCAAAACCACCTTCATCTCTGCGCTCAATATTCTTGGCTAAAAACAAACGAACACCTGCATCGGCTTCATATTCCATTAAGGCCTCATCGATTTCTTTACGGTTTTGCAACAGAGACCAATTGATGTCTTCGAATGCCTTGAAATAAGCCTCATGCCCTGGTTTGTAACCCTTAGGTGCAATGTCAACAACCATGAGACGTTTAATTCTTTCTGGGTGCGTCAATGCGCAAAGCATAGCAGTTTTTCCTCCCATGCTATGGCCCATCAAATTAAATGTTTCGAATCCCAAATCATTGGCCAATTCAATTACATCCTCAACCATTAAGGGGTAGCTCATTTCAGGGCTGTGTGGCGACTGCCCATGGTTGCGGGCGTCAATGGTAAAGACTTGGAATTGCTCGCTTAATTGCCTAGCAATGTTGTGCCAATTGTCCAACATGCCGAATATTCCATGGAGAATAAAAATAGGTTCTCCAGTTTCGCCATATTGTTTGTAAAATAACTTCAAACCCAATTAAGCAAATGCTTCGTTTAAAATGGCTTCTTGTTCTTTGTCGTGGGTCTTTTTAAATCCGGTTGCTGGACTGGCTGAACTCTTTCTTCCAATGTATTTTAAAGTTACAGGGAAGTCGTAACGGCCTAAATGCATCCATGTTCCCATGTTTCTTGGCTCTTCTTGTACCCATGCAAATTCAGCATTCTTGTATTGCTCAAATACAGCCTTCATTTGTGTTTCTGGCAATGGATATAATTGTTCTAATCTTACAATGGCAATATCAGATCTTTTTTCTGCTTCTTGCTTTGCCAACAATTCATAATAGATTTTACCTGTGCAGAACAAAACACGTTTTACTTTTTTAGGATCTGCATTTTTGTCGTTGATCAACTCTTGGAATTGACCATTGGTAAAGTCTGCCGCATTGCTCACACATAGTGGGTGACGCAATAAGCTCTTTGGTGTCATTACAATCAAAGGAACTCTGAAATCGCGTTTCAATTGTCTGCGAAAAGCGTGGTACAAATTGGCTGGTGTAGAACAATAAACCACTTGCATGTTGTTGTTTGCGCTTAGTTGTAGGAAACGCTCCAAACGTGCAGATGAATGCTCTGGGCCTTGGCCTTCATAACCATGTGGCAATAACAAAACCAAGCCACTGTATTGACCCCATTTGGTTCCTGCACTGGCGATAAATTGGTCGATCATAATTTGAGCGCCATTGGCAAAATCACCAAACTGTGCTTCCCAAATGGTTAAATGGTTTGGCGTCGTGGTGCTGTAACCATATTCAAATCCAAGTTCAGCATACTCGCTCAGCAAAGAGTTGTAGATGTAAAACTGACCTTGTTTGTCGCTTATGTGTTGAAGTGGGGTGTACTCCGCTTCTGAATCTTCTTTTTTAACTAAGGCGTGACGGTGGCTAAAGGTTCCGCGCTCACAATCTTGTCCAGCCAATCTTACAGAGTGGCCTTCATCCAACAAGGTAGCGTATGCCATTAATTCGCCCATCGCCCAATCAAATTTGTCGTCGGCTATCATTTTGATTCTGCCTTCATACAATTGTTGAACTTTTTTAATTGGCAAATTGTCTGCTGGTAATTGGTTGATTTTGTTAGCCACTTCAGCCCAACGCTTCGCATCAAAGGCTGTGTTAGCAGACTTTTCAAAATCTTCTTTTACTGGGAAGTGGTAATCTTTCCAAATATCATCAATTTTTAATTTTGATTCAGGTGCTTTGTTTTGTTTTACATCATCAAGTGTTACCTGCAACAATTGCTTGAATTTCTCTTCCATTTCACGTGCAATTTCAGCATCGATTTCACCTCTAGAAATTAATTTTTCTTTGTAAATTTCTCTAGGGTTGGGGTGAGAAGAAATGATTTTGTATAACAATGGTTGGGTGAAACGAGGCTCATCGCCTTCGTTGTGCCCATATTTTCTATAACCCAATAAATCGATGAATACATCGCAATTGAATTCATTGCGGTAAGCCATTGCCATTTTTATGGTGTGCACTACAGCTTCAACATCGTCACCATTTACATGGAACACTGGGCAATTGGTGGTTTTTGCAACATCCGTACAGTAGATACTGGTTCTGCTGTCGGTGTAATTGGTGGTAAAACCAATTTGGTTGTTGGTTACAATGTGCATAGTACCACCAATTCTGTTGGCCTCCAAATTGCTCATTTGTATCACTTCATACACGATGCCTTGTCCTGAAATAGCCGCATCTCCGTGGATTAGGATTGGACAAACCTTATTGATGTCGTTGTTGTAGACATGGTCTAGTTTTGCTCTAACCATACCCTTAACAACTGGATTAACTGCCTCAAGGTGGGATGGGTTAGGCGATAGTTTTAATTTTACCTCTTTTCCGTTCGGTGTATTAACAACGGTGGTGTATCCCAAGTGGTATTTTACATCACCCTCGAATTGGTCATCTTGAAAAACTTTTCCTTCAAATTCGCTAAAGATATCAGAATAGGTTTTGTTGAAAATATTAGCCAAAACATTCAAACGGCCTCTGTGTGCCATACCCATCACAAATTCATTTACACCCAACTCTGCACCATAGTGGATAACGCTGTCAAGGGCAGGAATAAGGCATTCCAAACCTTCTAATGAAAAACGTTTTTGACCGATAAATTTGGTGTGTAAAAAGTTTTCAAATGCGGTGGCTTGGTTCAATTTGTTTAAGCATTGTTTTTTCTCATCAATGCTTAAGTTTGGTTGGTTTTTGGTGGTTTCCATCAACTTTCTCAACCATTCAATTTTGATAGGGTCGCCGATATGCAAATATTCAGCACCAATGCTTTCACAATATGTGCTTTGTAAATGAGAAACTATGTCTTTTAGTTTTGCAGAACCAATTCCCAATTCATGGCCAGCATTGAAAGTGGTTTCTAAATCTTTGTCAGACAAACCAAAGTTGGCAAGGTCAAGGGTTGGAACATATTTGCGGCGTTCTCTTACTGGATTTGTTTTGGTGAACAAATGCCCTCGGGTTCTGTAGGCATTGATTAAATTGAGTACATTTATTTCTTTAATCGCATCTTCACTGATTGCGGCAGATCCAGGGATGTTTTTCCCTGCACCTAAATCAAATCCTTCAAAGAATTTTTGCCATCCGAAATCAACCGATTGATTGTCGCTTTGGTATTGCTTGTATAAATCGTCAATATAGTTGACATCGGCATTGCTAAGATACGAGTTTGAGAGCATACTTCAATTTTTCTGCAAAGTTACTCATTTTTACTTTATTCTAGAATAGGTAAATCAAATTATTTCAAAAATGAAATTTTTGTCTTTTAGATTGATTATTAAATGCTTAGATAAAATTTATATTTAAAAATGCCAGGCTTTATTTTTTGCGTTCTATCACAAAATCCAATAATTCAAGCAAGCTCTGTCTTGATGTATTGTCAGGCATAGTTAATAAAATTTCAGAGGCTTTCAATTGGTATTCCTTCATGCATTTCTGAGCGTATTCAAAGCCTCCTTTTGATATGACAAATTCAATCACTTCTTGAACCGACCTTTTTTTGTCGCTCTTGTTTTTGATTAAATTAATAATGTACTGCTTTTCTTTGTTGCTCGAGTTGTTTAAAGCATAAATCAATGGCAGGGTCATTTTTTTCTCCTTGATGTCCAAGCCTGTTGGTTTCCCAACATTGTTGTCTCCATAGTCGAACAAATCGTCTTTAATCTGAAAGGCAATGCCTGTGTATTCGCCAAACAAACGCATTTGTTCAATTACTTCTTTGCTGCTGTGGGCTGCTGCTGCTCCAAGTGCACAACAACTGGCAATTAATGAGGCAGTTTTCTTGGTTATGATGTCGTAATAAACTTCTTCAGTGATGTCTAAGCGACGGGCTTTTTCAAGTTGTAGCAGCTCACCTTCACTCATTTTTTTGACACTTTCGCTGACAATTTTCAACATGTCAAAATCGTCGTTGTCTATCGACAATAACAATCCTTTTGCCAATAAAAAATCCCCAACCAATACCGCAATTTTATTTTTCCATAGGGCATTGATGCTGAAAAAACCGCGGCGCATATCGCTGCCATCTACCACATCATCGTGAACCAAAGTCGCCGTGTGAAGCAGCTCGATTAAACTTGCGCCTCGGTAAGTCCTTTCGTTGATTTCACCATGCAGTTTTGAACAAAACAGCACAAACATGGGACGGATTTGCTTCCCTTTGCGCTTCACGATATAGGTCATAATGGTGTTTAACAAGGGAACATTTGTTTTCATGCTGCTGCTAAAAGTCTTTTCAAAAGCTTCTAGTTCCTTGTTAATCGGTAGTTTTATATGGTCTATTGATGCGCCCAATGAATGGAAATAAATATTTGCAAATTAAAGAATAATATTTTGACTTATTTTTGCAGTCTCAAAATTTAATTTAATAAAATGTTAACTGTAGACAATTTCAATTTTAAAGACGAAAAAG
>CANFXY010000032.1 GCA_947451105.1 Bacteroidota bacterium
AAAATAAATATGAATATAAAGTTTACACTTAAGTCCGCGTTATTAGCCTTTTTGGCATTCGGGTCGTACCTTGCAGGTTACGCTCAATCCAACACTGGCTTTATCCGTGGAACCGTTTACAGAGACAATCGTCCGATTGCAAACGTTCCGATCATTTTGAGAGATGAAAACGAAGATTCTATCAAAATGGTTAAATCTGAGATCAATGGTGAATACTCATTTAGTAACTTGCCAGTAGGTTTGTACTCAATTAAAGTGATTGCCGTTCCAATTTCAGAAGGAAAGGGTTATGCTGCATATGAGTCAGAATCAATGAACATCTCCATTGAAGGTCAAGTTTTGAACATCAGTTTGGTTACCAAAGTGAAAGTTTTAGATGACGTGAGAGTAGGTGGAACCAAAACAAAAGTTTCTGACGGTGGAACAACCACAACCAAAAAATTATCTGACGCTCAAAAAACGGGTATCAGAAGTATGGTTGGTTTTGCTAGCTTGAGTGGTGGTGTAAACAGCGGACCTAGTGGTTTGTCAAATAGAGGATCTAGAACAGATGGTAACGCAACCTATATTGATGGTGTGCGTGTTCAAAGTTCTTCATTGACACAAGCATTTGGTAGCCAAGTAGACATCATGCAAGCGGGTATCCCTGCTCAGTATGGTGACTTTACCGGTCTGGGTATTTCAATCACCACCAAAGGTGGAACAATCTCTACCAGAAAAGCAGCCAGTATAGAAGTAAGAAGCAGCAGCATGTTCAATCCTTACCACAACAACTTGATTGAAGGATTTTACGCAGCACCAATTCTATTCAAAGCCAACCCTGACTACAAAACAGGTAAAAGTAAAATTAAAAGAATTCCTGTTGCGGCAATGAACGTTGCAGGTAACTTCTCTTATGTTCGCGAGCCTAATCCATCTTACATTGGTTACTATGTAATTAAAGATGATGTTTTAGCCAATATTGAAAAGAACCCATTGTTGATTAATACCGATGGTGGTTTCGTTCACTCAGCGAACTATTTAACTGAAAAAGATTACAACTTAGTTAAAGTAAGACCAAACGTATACCAAATGAACTCATCTGCTCAAGCGAAGTTTGACTTCAGATTGAGTCAATATGCAACGTTAACGGCCTTCGGTAACTTTGCTTATGGCAATGCGGTGAATGGTGGTAACAACATCATGGCTTACAAAAACAATCCAATGTCTACCAGTACTTATGCTTTGGGTTACATTAAGTATACCCAATCATTTAAAGGTCCAGACTCATTGGCTAAAGCAAGCAAAACGACTTTAAACAATACCTTCTTCACCTTGCGTTTTGACTACCAATCTACTTGGAGTAAATCACAAGACAGAGACCACAGAGACAACTTATTTGACTATGGTTACATTGGTCAATTCAAGCACTACCCGACCAACTTCTACAGTTATTATGGCAACTTAAACAACCCAACGGGTCAATCAAGAAGATTTGTTGATCAAAACGGTGATACGGTTTATTTAAGAAACTTCTGGGAGCAAACAGGTTTCAGAGATACTGCGATTCGCTTCACGCAAGCAGACATCAACACCGTAAGAGGTAACTACACCCAAGCCTTATATAATAAGTATTCAGATTTTGGTGCAAACATCACCAGCGATGCACAAATCTTACAAGGTTTAGGTTTGTTAAACGGATACAGCCCGAACAACATTTACTCTTTATGGAACACGCCAGGTACACCTTTGGCTGGATATAGCAAATCACAATCTGAAAGATATACTTTATTCGCTATGGGTGAAACAGAGGTTAAAGGTCCTTTGAACTCAGCTAAAAAATCATCTTCAGGCCACAAACTACAATTCGGTTTGTCTTACGAGCAATCGGTATCGAGAGGTTACAGTGTTGGAGCTACCAACCTATGGCGTTTAATGTACCAATATGCAAATAGCCACATTGCTGAGTTGGATAAATCTCATCCGATTTTGTCTTATGATGCCAACGGCGTTTTCCAAGATACCATCCGATACAACCGTTTAGTCAATGCCTCAAAACAATCCACCTTCGATAAAAACTTCAGAAACAAATTAATCTCTGAAGGTGCTACCGATGTATATGGTAAGAAAATTACTGAAACCACCTATTTAGATATCAACTCATACAAACCATCTGACTTCAACATCAATATGTTCAGTGCTGATGAATTGTTAAACAATGGTAGTGCAATTGTTGGTTACCAAGGTTATGACCACTTAGGAAACAAATTACGTGGCAGACCAGATGTAAACGATTTCTTGCAAGACAAAGCAAAACGAAGCATTGGTGCTTTCATGCCTATATACACTGCGGCTTGGTTCCAAGACCAATTCTTCTTTAAAGACTTAGAATTCAGATTGGGTTTACGTATTGAACGCTATGATGCCAACCAGTTGGTATTGAAAGATGCTTACTCTTTATATCCAATCAGACAAGCAGGTGAGGTAACTGAAATTGAAGGTAACCGAGTGGTTCACCCTTCAAACATTGGTTCTGACTATGCTGTTTATGTTGATGACGTGAAGAACCCAAGAAAAATATTAGGTTACAGAAAAGACAATACTTGGTACGATGAAAAAGGAACACAGTTGTCTTCCCCTGATCTAATTGCAAACAGAACTTCAAACGGTAAAATCGCTCCTTACTTAGTAGATCCTAACCAAACTGAAGTAACTGCGAACTCATTTAAAGACTACAAACCAAAAGTGAATATTCTTCCACGTATATTCTTCAAGTTTCCATTAAATAAAACCAGTTTGTTCTACGCTTCATACGACGTATTGGCTCAAAGACCATCTGCGAATAATACAACAATTGATGACTATGTGTTCTTAACACAAAAATCAACAAGTGCCATTAACAACCCAGCGATGACCTCTAGATTGACAACCGATTACCAAATAGGTTTCAAACAAGAGTTAAGTCAATCAACTCAATTCAACATCATTTCTTATTACAGAGAGACTAGAAATGATATCTCTGCTTTCCAATATAACAATGCTTACCCTATTACTTACATCTCTTATAACAATTTAGACTTTAGTACAGTAAAAGGTTTAATCATGGAGTTGAACTACAAATCAAACAACAACATTTCATTGTCAGGTAACTACACCTTGCAATTTGCTGATGGTACAGGTTCTAACATCAACTCACAACGTGCGTTAATTGCAAGTAACCAACCTAACTTAAGATCATTGTTCCCATTGGGTGATTTGGATATCCGTCACCAATTTAAAGCAATCTTTAACTGGGAATTCTTCGACGGTAAAGGTGTTGGTAAAGACAAAGCAAAAAGAGCGTACAAAGGACCAATCATAGGAAAAACCAAAATTTTCTCTAACACCAACTTCAACACGGTGTTTACAGCAACTTCAGGTTTACCATACACTGCAACATCTCAACCAGTTCAATTAGGATCTGTTGACAGAGCGCCTATTAAAGGTACTCCATTTGGTTCTCGCTTGCCATGGCAATTAAACGTGAACTTAAACATTCAAAAAGACATTGCTTTAAGTTGGAAAACCAAAGATGGTAAAGACAAAACAGGTTATGTTCAAGTTTACTACTATGTAACCAATCTATTCAATACTAGAATCGTTTATGCAGTTAACCCTTACACAGGTTCTACATCTGATGATGGATTCTTGAATTCACCAAAAGGTCAACAAGCTTTGGCTAATCAATTAAGTGCTGATGCTTATAGCTTCTACTACAAGACAGCAGTTAACAGTCCATTTAACTATCAAACCCCAAGACTTATGTACCTAGGTGCTAAGTTCTTCTTCTAATAACCATGTATAAAAAATTAATGTTCAAGAATATGAAAAGTGTTTATCAAAAATTAGGCTTGTTCCTTGCACTGATTGGTCTTACTTCAGTAGCTCAAGCAGCTGAAATTAAAAACCTAAGTGGCAAAAACACAGGCAATACAGGTACAGGCCTTGCCGAATTTGCCAATACTTGTAAGTCAGCAACACAAAGTGCCGACTTAGATATCAATAACGTTCGTACCCGTATATTAAACGGTGGTGATATGTGGTGGGATTTAAACAACCCTAAATATGAAATACCTAAGGTATCAGATGCGAACAGCGTAAGAAAACATTCATTGTTTGCTGGTGCGCTTTGGATAGGTGGTCTTGGTCGTGGTGATGGTAACTTGCGCATGGCTGCAATGACTTACCGTCAACGTGGTAATGACTTCTGGCCAGGTACCCTAGACATGAACGACGTTAGTACCGATCCTTCTCGTTGCGAAGGTTGGGATAAAATGTACAAAGTAACCAGAGAAGAGTTGTTAAGACAACAATCCTCAGGTAACGTTGATTTAGCGAAAAACATTTTAGATTGGCCTGCTTATGGAAACAACAGTGTTCCATTTGGTAGCAATCAAACAACAGACTTAGCACCCTACTTTGATGCGGACAGCGTTCCAGGTTATAACCCTTATGCAGGGGACTATCCAATTTTGGATCCAACACGTGCTGCAGATAAAAACTTACCAAAAGACCAACCAGACCAAATGATTTGGTTTGTATACAACGACCGTGGTAATGTTCACTCTGAAACTGGTGGTATTCCAATCGGTTTAGAATTACAAACCACTGCCTTTGCTTTCCAAACAAACGATGAGGTAAACAACATGACCTTCTACCGCACAAAAATTGTGAACAGAGGTTTTGAAGCTTTAGATCAAACATACTTTGGTCAATGGGTAGACGCCGATTTGGGTAACTATTCTGATGACTATGTTGGTTGCGATGTTGGAAGAAGCTTAGGCTACTGCTACAATGGTGACGATAATGACGAAGGTGTATTGGGATATGGTCAAAACCCACCAAGTATTGGTGTTGACTTTTTCCAAGGTCCTTTAGATACCAGTGGGGTTGAATTGGGAATGGGCGCATTTGTATACTACAACAACGACAACAACCCAGTAAACGGTAACCCTGATAATGCCATCGACTTTTACAACTTATTGCAAGGTAAATGGATGAATGGTGTTTGTATGAAATATGGTGGTAATGGGGTAAACGGAACCGTTTGTACCAAATACATGTTTGACGATGGAACCAATCCTGCCACAAGCACTTCTCCTAGATGGACTGAAAAAAGTGCTGGAAACCAACCTGGTGATAGACGTTTCTTACAATCTGCTGGTCCATTTACGTTAATGCCAGGTGCGGTTAACAATGTAACAGTAGGTGTGGTTTGGGCAAAAACAACCTCAGGTGGTGCAACAGGATCATTAAGTTTATTGAAATTGGCGAGTGATAAAGCTCAAAAATTGTTCAACAACAAATTTGACTTACCTGATGGACCAGAACCTCCAACAGTTGAATACCAAGAATTAGAAAATGAAGTGGTATTGAAATTCTTAGATACCGATATCCCTGAAAAGTATAAAGAAGACATTAAAAATGAAGCCAATCAAATTATCCAATACCGTTTCCAAGGTTATATGGTTTACCAACTAAAAGATGGTACTGTATCTAACAGTGAATTAAACGATATTGAAAAAGCAAGATTGGTATTGCAATGCGACGTTAAAGACAACATCAACACGATGATCAACTATGAGTATGATCCAGATGTATCTGCAAACGTTCCTAAATTAAAAGTTAACGGATCTAACGAAGGTATCTTACATACATTCAGTCTGAAAGAAGATGCATTTGCTTCTGGTTCAAACAAACGTTTGGTTAACTTCAAAACTTACCACTACTTAGTATTTGCATACGGTTTCCCAGCAAACGATTTGTTGAAATTGGAACCAGTTCAATACTTAGCTGGTAGAAATACCGTTAAATTAAGCGCTTATCCTCACAACTCTAAACCAGAATATTTTGGTAGCGAATTGGGTGCTGGTTATGGCGATGGTCCAATCCTAAAACAAGTTGCTGGTAAAGGTAACGGCGGTCAACTATTGGAGTTCTCTAAAGAGACCATCAACGAGATTATGGCCAATAACTTTACAGCTGCGCCTGTATACTTAGGCGGTAACGGTCCTGTTAAAATTAAAGTAGTAGATCCATTGTTGGTTCCAAATGCTAATTTCGAATTTAGATTCATTGAGCCAGATAGCTTCAAAGTGAATGCGAAAGGTTCAGGTACCAATAAATTCCAAGATTCAATTTCAGCAAAATCATACTGGGTAATCACCAACTTAAGCTCTGGTGAGTCAGTATATGCTGATGGAACGGTCGAAAACAGAATTGAAACTGTTCAAGGTAAAGTAAAATGGAAAGGCGCAACTAAAACGATAAACAACTTGAGAGATTGGGGTCTAGCTGTTGAAATTCAACAAGTACCTGCTCCAGGTAGAAACCCTTATGGTGAAACCAGCAATGGTTTCCTAGGATACAGCGTTAAATTCGGTGATGACAATAAACGTTGGTTAACTGCAGTACCTGATATGGATGGTGATTTCAGTGCATTCAACTGGATCCGTTCTGGAACATCTGGCCTAGGTGCTTCTACTTTTGAAGCCTATAGCCATGACTTCTATGCTGACTTTGACCCTAACCACACAGGTAACGATTCTTACGATCCTTATGAAGTATTTGAAAAGATATGGGACAGACGTATCGCTCCTTATGCGCTGTGCGCAAGAGCGGAAGGTCCTAATTCAACAAACGGTGCTGTAATTTACGGTCCAGCTTGGAAAGGTTCTCAAGTAACAGATAACCCAATATCTGAATTGGCAAGTATCAAATTGGTATTGACTCCAGATTGCAGACTATGGACCAAATGTGTTGTTGTTGAAATGGGAGAAGACAAAACCTTAACCCAAGGCAATATGGAGAAATTCAACATGCGTTACCACAACAGCGTGAAGCCAGTATACAACAATTCTGATGGTAGCTTCATCCGTTGGGAAGACGATGCATCTGAAACAGGTAGATCTTATTTCCCTGGCTATGCAATCAACTTGGAAACAGGTGAACGCATGAACATCATGTTCGGTGAGGATTCATACTTACCTGAAACTGAGGGTGGCAATGACATGATTTGGAATCCAACCAGCAAATTCAGCGATGGTACATACAATTTCTTCGGTGGTAAACACAACATTTATGTAATGGGAAGTTATGTAGGTATGTCATCTAGAATTTACAAAGGACCAATCTACGACAAGGGCGATGCATACAAAGCATTGTTAAGCGTTGCAGGTCCTGGCGTATCTCCAAACAATACAGACAAACGTAAAGTATACTCTCAAGCCATGTGGGTAATACCTGCAATGGCTGCTCAAGGATTCACTTTGAAAAACGGTGTGCCTCCAACTGAAGTTCAAATCACCTTAAACATGCGTAAGCCTTATACCAAATCGGTTGCAGGTGGAGATACTACTGCATTGCCAAGATTTACTTTCTCAACTGAGAGTGTACAAAACAACAAAAATGCTGAAACAGGTAAAAAATCAGTTGATTTAATCAATGTGGTTCCTAACCCTTACTACGCTGCATCTGGCTACGAATCAAGTGCAATCGACACCAAAGTGAAGATTACCAACTTACCACCAAAAGCAGTTATTTCAATCTACACTTTAAACGGTACTTTGGTAAGAAGAATCGAGAAAGATGATGTTGAAACTTATGTAAATTGGGATTTGAAAAACAACAGTAAAGTTCCTGTAGCGAGTGGATTCTATATCATCCATGTTGATTGCGGTGACTTAGGAGAGAAAATTTTAAAATGGTACGGTGTGATGCGTCAATTAGACTTAGACACATATTAATTAATTAGAAAAAATCGAGTATGAAAAAAATATATAGTTTAGCGATCGCATTGACTATCATGGGTAGCGGGTTTGCTCAAAGCATTCAAGCACCAGCAAGAACAGGTCAATATGGATTCACGCAACTTTTAGTAAATGGTTGGGCACAATCAAGCGGTATGGGTAATGCCAACTCTGCAGGTGTTCAAGGCGTAGAATCATTTTTCTGGAACATTGCAGGATTAGGTAAAATTGAAGCAACAGAATTGGCTTTCAGCAGGTCTTCATGGCTTGGTGGAACTGGTATCAACATCAACAGCTTTGGCTTTGGTCAAGCAGTTGGTAATGGTGTATTGGGCTTAAGTGTTACTTCATTCTCTATAGGTCAAATTCCAATTACTACCTACGATCAACCAGACGGTGGTATTGGAACGTACAAACCTTCCATCTCTAACATCAACCTTGGTTATGCTTATAACTTTACAGGTAGAATCGCGGCAGGTGTGAATGTTAAATTGGCAAGTGAATCAACTCCAGATGTGCGTACAAGTGCTTTGGGAATTGATGCTGGTTTGCAATATTCAGATTTCATGAGCAGTAAAGAAGTTAAATACCGCGATCCAGAAAAGAATCCAGCTGCCGGTAGAAATGCCGATATCCGTTTTGGTGTAAGCATTAAAAACTTAGGAACTGATGCTAAATATTCTGGTGACGGATTGGCTGCAAAATCAACTATTGATGGCAAGTCATATACCCAAACAACTTCTCAAAGATCTGACAAAACTCCATTGCCTTCATTAATTAACATCGGTGTGTCTTACGATATCCGTTTAGATAAAGATGCTAAAATGTACTGGCACAGATTAACAACTGCAATGAGTTTTACAAGCAATACAGCAACGAGCAATCAAACTGCTTTAGGTTTGGAATATGCTTACAAAGAATTGTTGATGCTAAGAGCTGGTTACAACTACGAAAAAGGTATCTTTAATTATGATACAAGAAACAATGCTTACACCGGTCTTAATATGGGTGCTAGTGTTCAAATTCCTGTAATGAATAAAGAAACCAAATTAAAAAGTAGCCAAGTGTCAATCGACTACTCATTCAGACAAACAAGACCATTTTCAGGAACTCATACTTTTGGATTAAGAGTGAGTCTCTTTTAAATAAAATTTTTTATTAACTTTGCGCAAGTGCTTTCGGTATTGAAGGCACTTGTTTTTTTTTAAGCTAAACACACAACATGAGCGATATCGTCTATTTAACCAAAGAAGGTTATGAAAATTTAAAGAAGGAAATTGAACACTTACAAAAAGTTCAAAGACCAGCTATTAGTGCACAAATTGCTGAGGCTAGAGACAAGGGCGACCTTTCTGAAAATGCTGAATACGATGCGGCCAAAGAAGCTCAAGGGTTATTAGAAGCAAAAATTGCTGGTTTAAATGATATGTATGCAAGAGCGCGTGTCATCGATGAAAGCAAATTGGATATTTCAAAAGTCAACCTATTAAGTAAGGTAAAAGTAAAAAACCTAAACGCTAACCGCGAAATGGTGTATATGATCGTTTCTGAAAAAGAAGCTGATATGAAGTTGGGTAAAATTTCAAGTAAGTCTGCCATCGGTGCTGGACTTATGGGTAAAGCACCTGGCGATGTGGTTGAAATTACCGTGCCTGCGGGAGTGGTTAAACTAGAAATTATTTCCATCTCTTTATAATATGGCCAGTATTTTCTCGAAAATTATAAGTGGTGAAATACCTGCCTATAAACTTGCAGAAAATGAAGATTTTTTGGCTTTTCTAGATGTCAATCCACTTTGCGCAGGTCATGCACTTGTAATTCCTAAAAAGGAAGTGGATTGGATATTTGACATGGAAGACCAAGATTTAAGCCAATTGCATATTTTCGCCAAGAAAGTAGCCCTAGCTATTAAAGCAACAGTTCCTTGTATTAAAGTCGGTGTTGCTGTAATCGGTTTAGAAGTTCCACACGCACACATTCATTTGGTGCCGATGAACAAAGTAGGTGATTTGAATTTTGCTGGTCCACGTGCTCAATTCACTTCAGATGAGTTTGTCGCTCTGGCTGAGAAGATTTCTTCAAACATCGAGTTGTAATTTTCTAGGCCTAGTTCCTTTAAGTTTTTATCTATGGAGAACAAAGGTCTGTAGAAAGTAATTTGATATTTTAAAACAAATTAATTTAAATTGCGTTAAGACTCTTTCAACACCATTGAAACCATATAAAATATACAGTTTAATTGCCTTCCTTTTTATTCAGGTATCACTGTATGCACAATTTTATACCATATCAGGCACCGTAAGAAATTCTTCCATGGAACCCATTCCATTGGTGGAAGTGTCTGTACAGAACAATGGGGTATTAAATACAAAGACGGATTACAAAGGCCAATACAGCATTCAAATTTCAGAAGGAACCTACGAGTTGGTTTTTAAGTTGCAAGGCTTTAAGACGCTTAAGATGCCAGTGACAGTATCGTATGCAAATGTGGTGCAGAATTGCATTTTAGAGCCCCTAGAAAAAGACATAAAAGGGTATAAAGTGTCGGCCAAAAAGGTAGACCGTTCCGAAGAAATTATTCAGAATGTCATTGATGGTAAAGCAAGGTTTATGAATCCCCCTGCTTTTTCAGTTGAAGCCTACATCAAAGCGGGTGAGACTGAAACGCGCAAGAAACCCAAGAGCGATACCACACCAATTAAATCTAACCAGTTAAATGTTGCTGAGGTTTTCTTAACCTATCATTTTTCGCCACCCAATAAAATTAAAGAAGAGCGCAACGGTGTCGATATAAGGGGGCAGAAGGAAGGGCTGTTTTACTTGACCCATACCGATGGACAATTTAATTTTTATAAAAACTTATTGGAAGTGCCTGCGCTGAGTGAATCGCCAATTCTCTCGCCAATTAGCAACAGCGGCTTAATCGCCTATAAATATAAAATGCTAAAAATTTATGTTGAAAATGGCATTCGGTATTTTAGAATAAGAGTGACGCCAGGTTTGTTAGGCAATGCTTTGGTAACGGGTGAAATGGTGATACAAGACAGCATTTGGGCGGTTAAATCACTAAAGCTTTCTTTGCCTAAATACCATATGGCGGAATACGATTTTTTTGAGGTAAGTCAAACCTATCAGATTACTGATAGTAGCTACCTATTGGAAAAAATGGAGTTTCAATACAATGCAAAATATGGTAAGGACAAGCGCAGCGGCAGAACGGCTGTATATTACAGCGGTTATCAATTGAATAAGGTGTTCCCAAAAAAGTTTTTCAATAATGAATTAAGTGCCACAGCTCAGGAAGCCTACGAACGCGACACCTCTTACTGGGCGCAGATTCGCAAAGAGCCTTTGAGTAAAGAAGAACTCACTTACATCCGCAAAACAGACAGTTTTAAAGCCGTATTTGCACAGAAGTCATGGCAAGATTCCAGCGACAGTGTATTCAATAAAATAACATTTAAAAAGGTTCTGATAACGGGCCAAGGATTTTACAAACGAAGTCATGAGCGCTCAATAAATTTTAAGCCTTTGGTGTTTATCTACACACCGTTTTATTTGGCAGGGCCTCGTTTTAACTATTGGGTTTCTTATTCGAGGACCTATAAAAATAAGAAGTTTTTCAGCGTGGTGCCAACGGCAAACTACGGGGTCTTGAACAAAGATTTAAAAGGTTCAGTTAATTTTTCTAGGTTGTACAATCCGTTTAATCGCGGTAGTTTCAATGCCAGTATTGGAAGCGATTTTGGTGTCATCAATCCATTTAATTCGTGGATTAAAGGTTTCTCAAGGTCTAATTTTTATGCCCACGATTTCGCAAATATTTTTCATCGAGTAGAATTGTTTAATGGGTTTTATGTTGGCATGGGTGCCGAGTATTCCAATAGACGTTCTATATCCAATATGAAATTTGATTCACAAGGAGATAGTCTTTGGGGTGGGAATGTCCAAACCACACCTTTTTCTCCTTACAAAGCTTTATACGCAACGTTTGGCGTGTATTATGTGCCTTTTCAAAAGTATATCAGAGAGCCTTATCAGAAATTAATATTGGGCAGCAAGTGGCCTGAGATTTCAGCCCGCTACCGCAAAGGAATAAAAGGCATGGGCAGTGTTATCGATTTTGATTATTTAGAGTTTGTAGCCGAACAGGAATTGAAAATTGGATTAGCGGGCGTGAGCAAATACCGTGTGGTTTCTGGAGAGTTTTTAAATGCCCGCGATTTGCGTTTGGTTGATTACAAATTTCAAAGGGCTATTGGCCCAGGTTTCTTTGCCAACCCATTGTATTCATTTCAAAGTTTAGACTCTTCTTTTTACACGTTAAAAAGATTTTATGAAGCACATTATTTGCACCGCTTTAATGGGGCTTTGATCAATAAAATTCCAATTCTTAAAAAAGTCAACATCAGTGAATGTGTTGGTGGCGGCTTCCTGATTACGAAGGAGAGAAACTTGAAGTTTTTTGAAGCCTATATTGGTATTGAAAAGGTTATTCGTTTGTGGCGCGATAGAATTAGGGTAGGGGTATTTTATGTGGCAAACATCAACAACCAATTTGCAGTGCAGCCTCAATTTAAATTTACCATTGAAGTATACGACAAGATTAACAACCGTTGGCCTTATTAATAAATCTATTTGGGCATAAAAAATGCGCCAATCAATAAGACGGGCGCATCAATTATGTGTTTAATGTCTTTAGAACTCAAAGCATTTCATTTTGCCATTTATTCTGTTTCTTGGTCTTGATCTTTGGCTATAACCATTGTTTGAGCCAGTGCCTAAGGTGTAGTTATATGCAAATGAAAAGAAGAAAAAATTGTCGTTGTCTTTTGAGTCGCCTCTAATCGCTCCAGGGCTACTAAAGCCCGGTATATCTGAAATGCTCCTGTCTGCTAATGCAGCAGCAGTTGGTCCTTTTGCTGCAATCAGTAAATTAGGATCTACAAAGCGGGTGCTGACGTCATCTATATAATCCGTTCTTGTTTTTCGAGAGTTAACTTCCAATGTAAAATATGATCTCTTGTTGATTATAAATTTAGTCCCAAATCCCATAGGGAAGCAAACAGAGTGCAAATCGTAAGGTGATTTTCCAGGGATTGAATATTGTCCTTCTGTACCGTAGTCCCTTAATGTGTATACATTGCCATTCAATTTTGTTTTGGGATTAAACGTAAAGTAACCTACACCACCGAAAACATAAAATATTTTTTTCTTATCAGCTGTTTTGTAGATGTTCATTTCCAAAACGGCATCGGCTTCCAATATTTGTGTAAAGAAACTTAAATTTCTGCCATGGCGTTCTCTGTTGCGGGTATATTTATCGTCGGCAGACAAACGGGCGTACCACAGGTTGGTGCGCAATGCGAAAACTTTACCCATGTTAAATCTCATCCCAGCAGTTAGCGCATAGCGCGTAGATAAAATATCTAAGTCTTGTAGGTCGTTGGTTCCTAAAAAAGGTTTACCGCCTAAATCGCCTAAAAAGTGACTGCTTGACCCGCCAACAATAAGGTCGAAATGCTGAGCATGAACGGACTGATTGAAAGTAAGTAATCCGATGAGTAAGATTAAATAATTGCGCTTCATTTTCATTCTTTATTTAGTTGATTTTTAGGTGTTTGAACTAAGTTTTTATACCTATAGTGTATAAATACTTAAGAACTCCCAACCCCATATACTCAAATATAGAGAACGGATTTAATTACAAAAAAAAAAATTCGAGAATATTGCTAGCGACAATGTAGTAGTTTGATTTACAAGTATTTAAAATAAAACAATGCCTATTGTTTTATGGTTTTAGGCGGTAGAATTCAAGTTTTTGGTGGTGAATTACTGAAACCAATCCAAAATGAATCAGTTTTGCGAGACTGTAAATGACCCTGTTTTTTTTAATTTTTACATGGTTTACAATGTCGTTTAATGAAAGTGGTTTTTCAAGTGTTAACACCTTCAGAATTTCAGATTCAAGAAAACTGTAGCTGCTCATTTCTACGTTGGCTCTATTCTGTTTTTTTATAACTTGAAACATCACTGCACTGGCTTGAAGGCTTTGGTCGTTAACACGGTGGTAAACCCACCATTTTCCATCCTTGTCTTTTGCGTAATAGGGTTTGTCTGCGCCTGCTGGTATTTTTGCCTCTATGACGGTTTTTTTATCAATCTCGTATTCGGTGTAGCTTACATTGATTTTGGGTTCGCAATAAAAAGTACCTGCCAATTCCAACATGTATTTTTCGTCTTCCGAACGTATGCCACAGATGCTGCCATTGTCTCTTACGCCAATCAGCAAAGTGCCTCCTTTGTTATTGGCAAAGGCAACCAGTGTTTTGGCAATTTTGGAAGCATCAGAAATGGTTTGTTTGAAGTCTAGCGTTTCGCTTTCGCCGCCTGCAATCAGTCTTGTTATTTTGTGTAACATAATCATCTTGCTAATTATCCTTCGGATATATACGCAAGATAACTCAATTTATCAAAATCAAATATTTCATTTGCAATTTCTTGTAATTCGTCTGAATTAATTTGGTTGATTTTGTGTATAACCTCGTTTAAGGTTTCCATATTAAAACCTTGAACTAAATTTTTCCCTAACATCAACATAATATTCAAACGGTTTTCTTCAGACAAAGCAATCTGTCCATTGAATTGTGTTTTGGCATGGTGCAACTGTATGGTGCTCAGTTTTTGTTCTTTTAAACGTTTTAATTCTTTGTAAACCAAGTCAACTGCTTTGCTTAAGTTTTTCTTCTCTGTGCTCAAATAGCAATGGAACAAGCCTGTGTCAATAAAACCAGTATAACCACTTTCAATGTTATAGGTGTAGCCATACTTCTCACGCACACTAAGGTTCAGACGTGAGTTCATTCCCGGGCCGCCAAGTATATTGTTAAGCAACAACATTTGTAGGCGCTTAGGATGGCTGTGGGCATAACAGGTATTGCCTAAAATGGCATGGCATTGAACGTGCTCAGTGGTTTTCTTTTCAGATTTTTGCGCGTATAAATTAAAGGACGGTCTTGCAATTTCTGTGAAAGAATTTTGCTGCACCAAGCAGTGTTTTTCCGCCCATTTAATAAACTTTTTTAAAGGAATTCCAGAACTGATGCTTAATACAATGTTTTCTGGATGGTAGTATTTTTTGTGAAACAACAATAGGTCTTTGGAATTCAAACGCTCTAGGCTTTCAGGTGTTCCTAATATATTAGGTGCCAATGAGTGTCCAGCAAAAATCATTTCTTGAAATTCATCAAAAATATTTTCTTCTGGGGTGTCCAAATACATATTGATTTCTTCGGCGATTACTTTCTTTTCTTTTTCCAATTCCTTTTCCGGGAAGGTGGAATTAAAGGTTAGGTCAGCCAACAATTCTAAAGCCCGCTCTGCATAATCGTTGATCACAGAGGCATAGAGTACAGTGATTTCTTTGGTTGTAAATGCGTTCATTTCGCCACCAACTGTTTCTAGGCGGTTGATGATGTGCCATGAATTTCTTTTGTGTGTGCCTTTGAACAACATGTGCTCAAAGCAATGCGCTGTTCCTGGCAAAATACCATCATCTCTGGAACCTGCATAAATATTAAAACCAACATGGGTTACAGACGTATTGGGTGCTTCTTTGTATATGATGCGCAGTCCGTTGGCTAAGGTATGTATCGTGTGGTCTTCCAAATTTATAGTTTAGTAATATGTTGTATGCAATTGTTGTATTCTCGAACTAAATTTTCCATAATGTCTTTAGCTGGCAATATGGTTTTTATGGTGGACGCAATTTGGCCAATTTCCAATTCGCCTTCTACCATGTCGCCTTCGAACATGCCTTTTTTAGCGCGGCCTCTACCTAGTAAGGTGTTTAATTCTTCAGCACTGGCCCCACTGGTTTCAGCTGTCTTTACTTTTTGGTAAAATTCATTTTTAATTAAGCGAACTGGGGTGAGTTGTTTTAAGGACAATTCTGTATCGCCATCTTTTAAGTTGGTGATTTTATCTTTAAAGTTTTGATGCGCACTGCTTTCTTCGCTTGCGGCAAATAAAGAACCAATTTGCACGCCATCTGCGCCTAAGGCCATACAGGCTGCTATCGCTTCTCCCGAGCCTATGCCACCTGCAGCGATTATAGGTAAAGAGCAGACTTCTTTGATCATAGGAATCAAACACAGGGTAGTGGTCTCTTCGCGTCCATTGTGCCCACCGGCTTCAAATCCTTCGGCTACGATGGCATCAACGCCCGCTTCTTCGCATTTTTTTGCAAATTTTGTATTAGCCACCACATGAACCACGGTTATCCCATGCGATTTCAAATGCTTGGTCCATGTATTTGGATTGCCCGCACTGGTAAAAACGATTTTCACACCTTCCTCAACAATAATGGCCATGTGCTTTTCAATGTCGGGATACAATAAGGGCACATTAACGGCAAAAGGTTTGTCGCTTGCTTTTTTGAATTTTTGAATGTGTTCTCTTAAGACTTCAGGATACATGCTTCCAGAGCCGATAATGCCTAAACCACCTGCATTTGATACCGCAGCTGCGAGTCTCCATCCACTGCACCAAATCATTCCTGCTTGAATTATTGGGTATTGGATGTTAAATAGTTTGCTTATTCTTTCGCCACTCATTGCATGCAAATTTAGTTAAAAAGAATGGATTTGAATTGTTCCAACGACATAATTCATTTGCCATTGAATCGATATAAGTTGCTTCTATATTATGGATTGCTTTATATCGATTTTTTTACAGGGAAAGGACTTAAGCATTCTCAATTTATTTTCGTAGGTTTGTAGCTTAAATTTATTCATAACCCATGAGTCATATCCCATACCTAGAAGCAAACAAAGAGCGTTTTTTAAACGAACTATTGGATTTATTGCGTATTCCTTCTGTTAGTGCAGATAGCAAATATGCTGGAGATGTTAAGAAAACAGCTGATTTTGTTGCTGAAAAATTAAAAGCAGCTGGTGCTGACAATGTAGAGGTTTGCCCTACGGCTGGTCACCCAATTGTTTATGGAGAAAAAATATTTGATGCCAATTTGCCAACTGTTTTAGTATACGGCCACTACGATGTGCAACCTGCTGATCCAGTTGAATTGTGGCATTCACCGCCCTTTGAACCTGTAATTAAAATAACAGAGGAGCATCCGGAAGGTGCAATTTATGCAAGAGGTGCTTGCGATGACAAAGGTCAAATGTATATGCATGTGAAAGCTTTCGAAGCCATGATGCAAACCAATACCTTGGCTTGTAACGTGAAGTTCATGATTGAAGGTGAAGAAGAAGTTGGTTCTGCCAACCTTGGTACTTTCATCAAAGCAAATAAAGAAAAATTAAAAGCGGATGTTGTTTTGGTAAGTGATACCAGCATCATCGCAAACGACACCCCAAGTATCGACGTTGGATTGCGTGGATTGGCTTACATGGAAGTAGAAGTAACTGGTCCGAACCGCGACTTACACAGTGGCGTATACGGTGGTGCAGTTGCAAACCCTGCAACCATCTTGTGTCAAATGATTGCTTCTATGCACGATGAAAACAACCACATCACCATCCCAGGTTTTTATGACGATGTGATTGTGGTAAGTGATGCTGACCGCGCTGAAATGGCAAAAGCACCATTCAGTTTGGATGCCTATAAAAAAGACTTAAATGTTGATGAGGTATGGGGCGAAAAAGGATACAGCACAGTAGAACGCACAAGTATCAGACCTACTTTAGAGGTGAATGGTATTTGGGGTGGATATACCGGTGAGGGTTCTAAAACGGTATTGCCAAGTAAAGCGTATGCAAAAATTAGCATGCGTTTGGTTCCAGGTCAAAACTCACATAAAATTTCTCAGTTGTTCAAAAACCATTTTGAATCAATGGCACCTGCTTATATTAAAGTTAATGTAACTGAGCACCATGGTGGTGAGCCTGTTTTGACACCAACAGATAGTATTGAATTTGGTGCGGCCTCAAAAGCTATGGAAACGACTTATGGTAAAAAACCAATTCCTACAAGAGGTGGTGGAAGTATTCCAATTATCGCATTGTTTGAAGCTGAATTGGGAATTAAATCAATGTTGATGGGCTTCGGTTTGGACAGTGATGCATTGCACTCACCTAACGAGAAATATGGTTTGTTCAACTACTACAAAGGCATTGAAACCATCCCTTATTTCTACAAGTACTATGCTGAAATGAAGAAATAATTATCACCAATTTTTAAAATAACTTAATTTATATGTTTGTAAAAAATTTAATTTTATCATCTTTTCTTGGGTCGGTATTGTTTTTTTCAGCTTGCAAAGAAAATGGTTTAGAGCCTCCTGCCGACAAATGTTCTGCAAAAAACTTAAAGCTTAGTGCTTCTGTAGTGAATGCAGCCTCTTGTTCTTCAAATGGATCATTGATTGTGCGTGCATCTGGCTCTAACGGATTTACTTTCAAGTTAGGCTCAGGCGCATTTCAATCTGATTCTGTTTTTGCAGGCCTAGCAGCTGGTTCGTATACAATTACTGTTCATGATTTTGAAGAGTGTAGCAAAACAGAAACCTTTATCGTTGGCGAAAATCCTTTTGAAGGACCATTGTTTTCAGCTGTTAAATCGCTTGTAGCGACCAAATGCAGCCAAACATGCCATACGTCTGGATCAGGTGGAGCGCCTAAAAATATCTTTGCAACAAACTGTGACATCGTAGCTTTAAAGTCTATGATCGTTGTCAAATCTGTTAACAGCAGCATGGGCAACTTAAATACTGCTGAGAAAGCTAAAATAACCGATTGGATCGCCGCCGGGGGAACCATTAACAAATAAAATATTTAGAAGGGCAGCAGAATAGCTGCCCTTTTTATTACTATGAGATACCTATTAGAACTCGCCTACAATGGCAGCAATTATCAAGGTTGGCAAATTCAACCCAATGGGAGCACGGTTCAAGAGGTTTTGAACAATGCCATTTCTGTTATTACGCGCAAGCAAATTGAAACGGTTGGCTGTGGACGAACAGATACCGGAGTGCATGCCAAACAATATTTTGCCCATTTCGATATTGATATCGAATTGCCGCCAATGTTTTTGAAGAGTTTGAATGGGATATTGCCTGCCGATATTGCAGTGCATGATGCCCGAATGGTAAGCAACGATTTTAATGCACGTTTCAACGCCATTTCTAGAACCTACGAATACCACATTATATTTGAGAAAGATCCTTTCCTCGACCATTTGGCAGTTCGTTGGTTTCACGACTTAAACGTGGATGCTATGAACCAAGCGTGTTTGGATTTAATTGGCGACAAAGACTTTGCTTGTTTTAGTAAAGTGAATACCGATGTAAAACATTACAATTGTAATTTGATGGCTGCAAGATGGTATTACCGCGACAATATTTTGGTGTTTGAAGTTACAGCCAATCGATTCCTGCGCAATATGGTGCGCGCCATGGTTGGTACCTTAATTCAATTGGGGGAGGGTAAATTTAGTTTTGAACGTTTCAGGGAAATATTGGAAAGCAAAGACCGTAAGATGGCCGGGACTTCAGTGCCCGCTCATGGCTTATACCTTAGCAGTATTGAGTATTAATAGATATTAGTTGATGAAGTTTCTTCTCCTTCCTTTTTCTTTATTGTATGGTTTTATCACTTGGTTGAGAAATGCTTGCTATGACTTGAAAATATTTAAGTCTTACCATTCCAAACTCAAAACCATAGTGATTGGAAACTTGCAGGTTGGAGGTTCTGGTAAGACGCCGATGACCGCTTATTTGTATTGGATGTTGTCCTCTAAATACAATACCGCAATTTTGTCGCGTGGCTATGGCCGCAAGACCAAAGGTTTGCACGTTGCCGATGCCCAATCAAATTCTGAAACAATAGGGGATGAGCCTTTGTGGTACCATCAAACTTTGCCTGGGGCACAAGTTGTGGTTTCAGAAAGTCGCGAAAATGGGCTTAAACATTTGGAACAAACCGATGCTGAATTGGTTCTCTTAGACGATGCCTTCCAACACCGCGCAGTTACTTGTGAAATTCAAATTTTACTGAGCGATTATAAAAAACCATATTACAAAGATTTTCCTATGCCTTTCGGTCGCTTGCGCGAATTCTCAATCGGTGCAAAGCGGGCAGATATTATTGTTATTAGTAAATGTCCTGAAAGTATGGCATTGCAGGAGAAACTTGAATTTTTAAACGGGATAAAATCAAAAGACACTCAAGATGTTTTCTTTAGTACTTTGCAAATTGGCAATCCAAGAAAACTAAAGGGAAATTTATCCATTGACAAACGTCCGTTTAATAAAATTATCGCTTTGAGCGGCATCGCTAATCCTGCTTCATTTACTGAAATTTGTCAAAGGATTTCGAAAAATTGCGAGGCCATTAGTTTTAAAGACCACCATAATTATACAGTACAAGACATGAAACAGATCTTGTCCAAATTGGATGATGATACCATTGTCTTTACGACAGAAAAGGATGCTGTAAAATTAAGCGCAGTAGACATTTACAATTTAATTCCTATAAATCAATTTTACATTTTGCCGGTGCAGGTTCAGTTTTTGTTTGATGATGAAACCCGATTTGACAACTTGATAAAACAGAAACTAGAGGCTGAAAGAAAAATTTAATTTTATATTTGTTGACATGCTAGCAGCCATTAAATCAGGGTTCAAAAAAATAGACTTTTATTATGTGTTAATTCTTGTTTATGTTTTGTGGCTTTTGTCTTTGAAGAACAGGCAGACCGGGGGCATGGATGATTTTGATGTGTTTTTCAAAGCGGGTGAACGTTTGTTAAATGGAGAAAATATTTATGGGCCGCCTCATTTTTACAACCTGAAATATTTTTACAGTGTGCTGTTTGCAGGAATAATGGGCTTGATTCAGCCTATCGGGATTCATGCTGTAAAATGGATTTGGTTTGTACTCAATACATCGCTTTTTGTTAGGATATTTTTCTTGATGAGAATTCACGTGTTTAAAACTGAGAAAACGGCTGCGCTTATTTTCTTTTTCCTCTTGCTTTTGTTTGGTAAAATCGTCTTGGTCAATTACACCTTTAACCAAATAAGTGTATTGATATTATGGACCATGTTTGAAGCTTACCATCTGTTAAAAAAGGGACATTGGATTTGGGCAATATTGATTTTGTGCTTGGGAATAAACATAAAAATAATGCCGATTGTGTTGGCACCATATTTTGTTGCAATGGGTAAGAAACCTTTGCAAATTGTTGGGCTAGGAATAGCTGCATTATTGTTGTTTTTATATTTGCCAGCCTTGTTTATCGGTTTTGACAACAACCAATTCCTCATCGGTGAGTGGTTAAAAACTTTAAACCCTGTAAGCGACATTCATGTGATGCAGACCTATGAATATGGTTTTACAGATTTGTCATCTATGTTGACTAAATTCTTATCGGCAGAACCTGTTTATTTAGAGCCACAGCTAAATGTTGCGGATCTGTCAAAATCCAGTTTATTCCTCATAACCAATGCCATACGCGCACTGCTTTTAGGGGCTGTGGTATATTTGGCTTTTAAAGCCAAGCACGACGTTTTTGGCGTGGATAAGACCTTTGTAATAGTGGCTGGGTTTATGGCCCTTATTCCTTTGTGTTTCCCCCATCAAAGAGAATATAGTTTTATGTTCAGTATGCCAATGTTTGCAATCTTGATGCTGATGTTGGTGAAGTTAAAAAGTGCAACATTTTATGCGCTGTTTATTGCGTTTGTCGCCTTGGCAGGTAATCTGGTTTGGATAGATTTTGCAGGACAAACAGCCGTTGATGTGTTTAAACATTACCGTTTAATTACCATGGGCATGCTTGCAATATTTTTACTGTATATTTATTTGGCAACTAAATTGAGTAGCCAAAATCCTGTAACAGAAAATTAGTCTTTAATTACTTTTCCTTCACCGGTATCAATAATGTTAACGGTGGTATTGCTGCTGTCTTTGTAATGGATGTTTCCGGTGCCCCAAAGTTTGATGTCAACGATATTTCTTCCGAAAATATAACTATCATCTTTGCTAAAGCTGCTGATGTAAGCTTTCTCAGCGTTTAATTTATAGGCATTGATAAAACTGATGTCATCAACCGATGCTGAAAGCAAAAAACAATTGCCTTGCAAATTGACTCCACCGGTATTCGTGCAGTTAACAAAAACATAATCGCCTTTTACTTTAATATCGGCGTCTTCTAAACCGCCGTGGTTTATTTCTAAAATGTTTTTATTGATAAAGGTGTCTCGGCATGTGAATTTTGCAGATCCATTGATTTGAATGTTTTTTAAGGTTTCAAAATACACCACTACTTTTTGACGGACTTGTAGCTTTCGCACCCAATTGTATTTGTTGTCGTTGGCAATGATTAATTCGCCATTGTTTACTTTGGTGGTGTAGCCTTTTATGACATTGGAACCTGCACTTATTTCAATGGTTCCTGCTTTGGCAGAATCTTGTACCAATTCAATGTCAAATTTTTCGCCTGCCAATATTTTATCAAAACTTTCGACCTTTCTGGTCTCAGTGGTTTCGTCGCCATAAGAGGTCAGCAAGTCGTCGGCATGTTTGCAGTTTGAAAAAAATAAACTGAAGGCGAAAAGTGCAAAGTATAGGTTTAAATTTTTCATTACCAATTTTGATTAGGAGAAGGAACTTGATTGTTGAATGGATTAAATCGGTAAGCTGCACCCCAATAAAAATAGTCAGCTACCGCCATATGGGTTTTTAAACGGGTCTGAGCAATAACACCTTTACCAAAGCAATAGTTAAATCCTATGGCGAAGTAAACACGTTTTTTGTATTCGTTCGGGCGGTATACATAGGTGCCTAAATCGGTTACAATGGCAAGTCGGCCAAACATGAATTCATGTCCAATTTTTACAGCAACTTCCGTAATGTCTTTGGCTTTAACACCTTTCAATGAAGCCTCGTTAAACAAAGTGTATGGGTAGGTTTTGTCGAAAAAGACTTCAGTGCCCATGCGCCAGTTTCTATTGTTGTTGTGTTTGAAGTAGTATAAAAGACTTGAAGAATAGATGTTAAAGAAACGGGTGTCGGCAACGGCAATTTGTTTGCGGGCATATCCTGCCATGATTTCAAATCCTGAACTCGGGAAAAGAGTTCGAAGCCGTTTGGATTTTTTGTCTTCAATAAATTTTATTTTCTGCAATAGGCCAAAATCAAGGTGCAGCATATTGATGCCAAGGTTGGGGCGCTTAAAATTCCCATTGCTGTAATGGGTAACGCCAGCGCCTAAAACCAAAGCTGTCTTTTTGTTTAAGTCAAAGTAAGCTTTGTACATCACTTGCATGTTGCCATTGAGTTTAGATCCGATTGCTTTGTTTTTTTTATTTGTTTCAAGATTGTAGGGACGGTCTAGGTAGCCAATGCCAGAACCAAATTTGAGGGCAGCTTGAAATTTTTCTCGCTTTTTCAGATTCGCTTCAACATGGATATGCCAAGCTAAAACATTGCCATTCAAATTGCGGTTGCCCATGTTAAAGTAGGTGAGCCCTGTGCCCCAACGCAGATTTTTATACCCCTCATCTGCTTGGGCCCAGCCGGTATGGTTGCTGCTGTAGTTGACTTCTAACCCAAATGTATGGGCTTCCATATTGGCCATGTATTCTCTATGGGCAATCAGAAAACCAGGCAATAAGTTTACTTGAAGTCCTTGGTACTTTTGCGCATTCAGTATAAATGGCAAAATATAAAAAACTAGGAGTAGGCGTTTGGTCGACACCTTGCAAAAATACTAGAAAATCATATTGCTTAATTGTAAATTTAAGGTCATAAAATTTTTCAAACCGCAATTTTTTTTAAAGAACTTCGTTATATTCGCACTTTAATACCCTCAAAAGCCTATAGAAAAGACGCTACCAATTAACTTATTTTTGATAAACTTTACCTATTGTTATTTGTGAAATCAACGCAGTCTTTAAATAAGCTTTGGTCGAAGGGAGGGTTATGGCTCATGTTCAGTCTTGCTGGATTGCCGCTAATCACTTTGTCTCGCACAGCTTCAGCATGGATGGAAATCCCACCAGTATTGGCACTTTCAATTGAAAGTATCGCTGCAGAGTTTGGTGTTGAAAACACTGGCTCTGAAAAGGAAATGGGATTTGGTGGTATAAACGCTTTTCCCGCTGATTCAACAAAATCTAAAAAGTCTGGCAAAGACAGCAGCAAAAAAGACAATCTGGTATACCCTGTTAAAGACAACAAAGGCAGA
>CANFXY010000033.1 GCA_947451105.1 Bacteroidota bacterium
ATTGTCAATGTTCCGTTGTTAACGTAAGTTCCTCTTACACCGGTATTAGCCGCGTTGCTTGTATAGATTTGACCAGTACCACTTAAAGTTCCTGTTCCTGTAATATTAATTGGGAAGGTGTAATTGCGAATAGAAGATCCTATATACAAATTACCACCAGCAAATTCCAGAGATGTAATACCAAATGTAGGTCCAGTCATTCTTAAGGTTCCACCTACCAACTTCAAAGCCAATATAGCTGCAGAAGTGTTGGTTGAGGTTATAGTAGATGTATTTGCAAGCACATTAAGATTAGATGCCAATGCGAAAGTTCCTAAATTTAATGTACCACCTCTAAGGTACATTACCGTAAATTGGGTAGCAGCAGCCATGGTAAGTGTTCCACCTGAAAGTGTTACAGCGCCGGTAATTCTATCCGCATTTCCATTGTCTGCCGTGATGGTTCTACTCCCATTTCCTTCCATTGTAATTCTAGCGGTTAAGTTCTTGTCTTTCAGGTTAATAGTACCAGAAAGGAATCCTATACCTCTAACTGTCATATTGTCAGCCAAAGTGAAGGTGTTAGTTCCAGCATCAATAGTCAAACTATCGGCTGTTGATAAGGTAGTTACATTTGAAGGGAGTTGAGGAGACCAGGTCCCGTTGGTCATTTTGTAATCTGTAGCATACGATGAGTTAGAGAAAAAAATAGCGACCAATAAAATGGCGATTGTTTTAATTAATTTTTTCATATAAAACTGTGTTTTTTTTGATTTTTAGCAAGTAGGTGATTTTAGTTTCCAATTTTAAGTTTTTTTACTTACAAAAAAAAATTAAGTACAAAAACTTATCGAAAAGTTAAAACACAAAGTAAAATCAAGGATGCACAGAGCCTAAAATGAAAAAATACTTATCAACAGAGTCATAAAACACTGTAAATTTATTAAAAAATAGCGGCCAAAAACGCGCAAAACCAACCCAAGGCCTCAAAAAAAGTTAAAAAAACCACCAGAATTAACTGGTGGCTTTTCATTGATTACCCGATCTGTTTTAAAATATGAGCGAGCAATCTGATGATCACCCGCTCAATTTACACAAATACACAAAAGGGGATCTGTTTACGAGCAGTAAACTTTATCTTTTGTTCGCTATTAGTTCTTTAATAGACGGATGATTTTTGATTCACCTTCGGCAATTACGGTTACATAATATACACCTGGGATGAATGAAGTAATATCGATGCTTTGAACTAAGCCAGCTTCAAGCACTTGGTTGTATACTGTTTCGCCCATTGAGTTTAAAATTTGGATGTTAACTTCGCCTGTTGCATTGTTCTCAGTGGTGATGTTTAAAGCATCTTTCGCTGGGTTAGGGAATAAGTTAACATTTAAAGTTGAAGCCTTAGAGAAGTTAACCGCAATTGCTTTGCTGTAGTTAACGGTACCGTCTAAGTCAATTTGTTTTAGTCTGTAGTATTGGAAACCAGCTACTGCTTTGTAGTCTACCAAACCGTAGTTGTTTACAACGTTAGATGTTTTAGCACCTTTAACGGTTCCAATTGCTGACCAAGTTTGTCCGTCTAATGATTTCTCAACCACGAAAGCCGCATTGTCTTTTTCAGAAGCCGTTGACCATTTCACGTCTATGCTTGCATCGTTTGCTTTTGCAGAGAAATCGATGATAGATACTGGAAGTGGGGTTACGAAAGCAGTTCTTGAATTTGTAGATCCAATAGTGAAAGCATTATTTGGAGTAATGTTGCTGGTTGTAACCGCAATGTAGTTGCTTGCAGGTACTATTGAGTAGGTTGTAGTTGCTGCCGTCCATCTGTTTGTGCTAAAGTTGAAACTAGCAATCTTGATATCGGTTCTTAACTTAACGGTATCCAATGTTCCACTGACACGGGTTTTAGAATAAGTTGTTCCAGTATTGCTGGTTGAAAAACGGAGAGTAACTGTAGCTGCAGGCTTAACTGATGAACGTGTTAGTGCCCAATACTCTAATCCTGAAGCATTTCCTGGAAGGGTATTGTCAACCAAAGTGTTGCTGCTTTTGGTTCCATAATAAACCATGTCAATATAAGCAGTTCCGTAATCAGCAGCTTGACCTGTCAAGGTTGTACCAGCACTGTCTTTGCCATTACCTTGTAAATAAACAGGCGCAAAAACCGATCCATCGCCTAGAGGATAAGCATGTAAGTTAGTCGTACTATTGTCTAAATAAGCTCTAATTTTTCCAATGACGTGTCTATCTGCTGCTCCACCTGTGATTGTGTGTGAACCAGAATTGCTAAAAGACAATTTACCACCATTTGTTGTGGTAATGTCATCGGCAGATGAAAAAGTTAAGTTATCGATAACTACCTCTGCATTGTCTAGAGTTAAAGTTCCACCATTAATGGTAAGAGTTTGGCTGTTTGCACAATTTATAAGACCAGTTCCTGAACTGGTAATTGTAGCGTTACCTGTTATACTGATGTTAGATGAAGCAGATATTACATAGCTACCTAAATTTATAGTACCACCTGACATTGTTAATGTGGTGATGCTCTTAGCAGCCCCGAAAGTTAATGTACCACTTGAAATTGATACAGCAGCAATTGCACTTGCACCAGAAATGGTTGCAGTACCAGCTACTGCGATGCCACCAGTTAATGCAGCAGAATTTGTAAGCGTTCCTCCGTTCAAAGTCCAAGATGTAGCTGTTTTAGCTGCATTTACTGTTAAGGTACCTGAACTCAATGTCACTGCACCTACTGAGCTTGTTCCTGACATAGTTACAGTACCAGCTACTGTTATTGCACCAAGGATATTTGCAGAGTTAGTAAGCGTTCCACCGTTCAAAGTCCAAGAGCTAGCTGTTTTCGCTGCGCTTACTGTTAATGTACCTGAGGTTAAAGTAACGTCACCAACTGAACTGGTTCCTGCTAAAGCTCCTGTTGCTGTTACACTGACAGGGCCAGAGATATTTGCGCTGTTTGTTAGGTTACCACCGCTCATTACCCATGATCCAGCGGATTTTGCACCACTTACAGTCAATGTTCCAGAGGCAATTGTTACAGCTCCTGAAATTGAACCAGTACCTGAAATGGTTGCTGTTCCTTTAACAGATACGCCACCAGTTAAAGCAAATGTTGATTGAGCAAAAGTACCCCCTGAAATTCTAACACCAGCAAGGGTAACCGCTTGAGTTAAAGTCCAAGTACCGTTACCTCTTATGATAACACTGTCAGAACTACTTAAACCAGACTGAGTTGGAGCATTTGAATTGCCGTTTGCGCTGTTTGACCAAGTAGTGTTGTTTAAGGTGTAATTAACACCATAAGAAACGTTAGAGAAAAGAAACACGACCAATAGGATGGTCAGGGTTTTGATTGAATTTTTCATTGTATTGTGTATTTATGTTATTTTGAATCCTCACTAAGCCGTTAGTCAATACAATATTCTCATGAGCATTTTTACTGCTTATCAAAATTGAGTATATATACCTAGACTTCATGCCGACAAAAGTATAGCAGATTTGTGGATTAATAAATAAATTTTGAAACCATTTCACGAAATGGTGTTTTATTTTCTTTAAATGTATTTTTTTTACCCCAAAACGATACAAATACTTTTAGTTCATTTTAAGCAAATCAGAAAAAACACAAGAAAATACCCCTATTTTCCACTTTTTTAGACGCAAAAAACAGCGTTTTTTGACCTTTATCCACAAAAAGCCTTCAAAAAAAGACTAGGTATATATACCCAATTTGCCCGTTTTAAGGCCAAAAAGTATTTTTACTCAGTGCCCCTTAAAGTATCTTTTTCGAATAATTTCTGGATTTAATTTTTTTTGACCCAAGTTGTCAAAAATAAAATGGAAATTTGCATCAAACTAAAACTATGAATTACACTGTCATTTACTTTATCACACGTCTAAGTTGTTTGCTAAACACCTACTTTCTAAAAGCACTTTCGTAAGGGGAATACAATGTGAAAAATCATTGTACCTCAACCGATATAAACCAAAAGAGAAAACGCCACACGATTCTGTGACCATGGACCTCTTTAATAAAGGCCGTGATTTTGAATCGCTTTTTAAAGCCCAATTCCCCGAGGGTATAGACCTAAGCGTGAAACTTGGCAAGCTCATTAGCAAATACCCTAGCTATACCGAAACCCTTTTAGAAAACAATACCAACATCACTTTATTTGAAGCGGGCCTCGTGCACGATGATGTGCTCATACTTACCGATGTGCTCCACAAAGAGGGTCAAGAGTTCAGCATCTATGAAATAAAACTGTCGCGCACCCTCTCCGATACCATCAAATGGGACATGGCGCTGCAATACCACGTTTGCAAATCTGTGCTCAAAAACATCAAGGCCTTTAATGTGGTGCTGCGTGAGGATGACAACAAGTTTAACACCATCAACCTCAAAGATGAACTGGAAGCCCGTCAAACGGAAGTCCAAGACAATATCCTAAAATTCAAATCCATCCTGGCCGCCAAATCTGAACCACCCATCCCAATGGGCCCGCAATGCAACAAACCCTACACCTGCGAATTCAAAGCCTATTGCGAGAGAAGCGCGGGGTTGTTTGGGCTTTAGTTAATCGTTAATGGGATCTATGTAGAGACAAGGCATGCCTTGTCTCTACGAAATTAAAAAATACAAGACATAACATTTACTGGACTCTTGTTTCACCCTGCATGGTGATCGTGGCTCTGAACAATCTCTCGTACAGGGCCCTTGCAGACCCCGTGGTGTGCATGGAACGACCTGCCCTGGGGCGCTTTGTCCTGCTCTGTGTTTTGTGAAACAAAATTCTAGTGCAGGGTATTCGCAGCTTTGAGCGAATTCTACCACGGGGAGTGGAATGCTCTACCACTGGGGCTCTTGCGGTTCTGTTTATTGGTTGTTTACTCAATACATTGCGTAAATTTACTCAATACGTTGAGTAAATTATAAAATTATTTATAAATATTTCATTTATTGATGGTTATGGTTTTTAGGGTGCTTCGTTATCTCGTTAATTTAAATCATTACGTTTTAACAGAGGGAATTTTCAATTCAATAGTAATTAAGAGATTTTCAGTAAATTGCCCCAAAATGAAAAAACATTTCATCCTTTTCTGTTTTGTGTTTTTTGCCCTTAATGGCAAGGCTGAAATAAAACCATTTTGGTATGCGTCCTATAACTATGACGGTCCGTTTATCGTTAGCCACGATTTAAGCTATTTTCAGGATCAATTGGGCAAGACCAGCGGCAAAGAAAAATTGTTTGCTTATGTCGATTTGGGCAATAAGTATTATCTCAACAAAGATTTCGACAACACCCTTAAAACATTTGAAGAGGCAGTCGTTTTTGCGGAGTCTAATGCCGATACCAGCATTTCAAATTTAAAATATGGTTTATACAATTTGCTCGTTGAGCGCAGCCATTATACCGGCCACTATGAAAAGGGCTATTTTTACATTAAAAAATACCTCCATCTGGTTCCTGAATACAGACCGGAAAATGCGTTTATCCGGCTCAATCGGATTAAAATATTTGTAAAGTCATTCGACCTACAAAATTATAGCCTGTCACAATCAGAAACGAAAAACCTAAGTGCGTATTTTCTGAAAATAAAGGCCTACCCTGCCTACATTGAAATGCTTTTGATGCATCTGTCTGGCGCATCTGAAAAAATTGACATTACATGAATATCTCAATTAATCGATAAACTCCCATCTCCTTATAAAGAAGAGGGCTATATGAATTTGTATTATAACAGCCCTTATAATATTGTAAAATATCTAGAAATGGGTATTGGCATACCGGCAACAAATTATTTACCCTATTTCAGATTAAACATCGCCTTGGCCCATGAGTACATTAAAAACAACGATTCTGTGCGATCAAAACAATGTATGCAAAATGCCTACTCTGTTGTTGCATATTTGGGTGATATTGAAGTAGAAAGGCACTACGCTGGGATCTACCTTGAACTATTGGACAAATTCCCCAATATCCACGGAGTTAAGAAAATTGATTTCTTTATGGAAGAAGCATATTACCAAGACCGCACGCTTGCATCCAACCTTGCAGCCAGAGATTTACTAACCGAGGCCAACATTAAAATCCAAAAGGAACAAGACCGAAATACCATATTTATCTTTGTCCTTATCGTTTTATTGGCAGTTCTAATTGTCCTCTTGTTGTTTGCAATATCGGCCTACTCAAAACTTAAAACTGCAAACATCTACAGACAATGGTTTAGCACCGCTTTGTCGCACGACCTGCGCAGTCCCGTAGCTGAAATTGCCAATGCACTTAATGGAAGCAACGGGGTTGAGAAAGCAAAAAATGCATTGATCAGTTATGAATATTTGCTCGATGATACCCTCAACATGTCTTTGAATTCTCAAAAAAACAAGAAGGTAAATTTCCAACCCGTAGACCTTAAAGAACTCCTATTGGAACTCTTGCTCGATCTTGACTATTTGATTAAATCAAAAGAAATTACCGTTACCTGTAACATCGATGAAAACTTTATTATAAAAGGCGATGCCTCTGGTTTAAAAGTGATGTTTCGCAACATTGTTTTAAATGCGATTAAACACAACAAAGAAGTTGGTTTTATACACATTGAACAAAGCAAGAGCAATGGGTACACGCTCAGCATTTCCAATAGTGTTGCAGACAACAACAAACAGGATCAAGCTTCTGCCGGCACATACATCATCGACTATTTCATCAAACAACACAAAGCGAAATACAGTTTTGAGATCAAGGATGGTGTTGCGGTTGTTGGTGTTGGGTTTTAGTTATTAGTTATTAGTTATTAGTTATTGGTCCCTGTACCAGAGACTTCACTCCGTTACGTCACGGTACGGGATGAATTATTGGTTTATAGTTATTGTCAAATATATACGAATCACTAACAAACGGAATGCCGTATCAGGGGTGTTTTCCACCCCTGAGTATTAAACGAAATCTAAACGCATTTTTAATTGCCTTCCTCTCCCGATAGCTATCGGGACCTGTTGCTCTTGCTCCAAAAACAAACGCCCCAGCATCGAAATGCCAGGGCGCTGAAATCAAACATATAGGAGCATTATTTTATGAGCGTTATTTTCTTGCTAATGGTTTCTTGATCGGTTGTAATTTCAAGGTAGTAAACCCCGCTGTTGTAACTTGTAAGATCTATGGTTTTTAAATCTTCTTCGTTCAAAGACATAATTAACTTTCCGAATCCATCATACACATTTACTTGGTTTAATTTGGTGTCATTGCCATATTCCAAATTGAACACACCATTACTTGGATTAGGGTAAATTTTAACCTTCATTGATTCTACATCGGCAATGTCTGTTGTTAGCGTTATGCATTTAACTTTGCTGCATTCGCAACCTGATGCATTTCTTGCCGTCATGGTCACACAATACTTTGTGTTTTGAGCATAGCTGTAGTTAATTCCATTGTTGTTGCTTTGGAAAGTGTTGCCATCTCCAGTTAACCAAGTGAAGGTTAGTTTGTCTGTATTACCTAGTGGAATAAATTCAAAAGCTTTTAACCCTTTGTTGTAATTGCGTTTGATGCTAAAATCACAAGCGCTCGGCATTTCTTCAACTGTTACCGTTTTGATGAGTGTATCTGAGCAACCACCCACCACATTGGCAACCAGACGAACAGAATAGGTTTTTGAACTAACGGTATTGTATTGGTGTATCGGATTAACTTTGTTGGATGTAAAGCCATCACCAAAGTCCCACTCATATTGAATCTGACCTTGCTTAAACTCTGTTTTGTTGGCAAATACGATTGGCTCATTCACACATTTATCATCGACAGTAAAAATAGTCTTTGGTTGTTCACCAACATTCATCACTTTTACAATTTCATCGCTGCAGGCATTGCTTAAAACCACTTTCATTTTGATGGTTTTAGAACCTGAGTTTCTCCATGATACGGTTGGATTAGCTTGAGAACTTCCGCCATTTCCATCGCCAAAATTCCAGGTGTAGAAAGCATTCAATCCACTAGGTACTTGGGTCAAATTGCTTAAGTTACTCGGCTTAGAATTACACATAAAGTCAGCTTTAAAATCAGCGATTGGCGCTGGTTTAATGGATACAGTTTTTTCGATCGAATCCACACATCCAAATTCTGAAATAGATTTTAACTTCACTATTTTGTTGCCCTCAGAACCAAACATAAATTCAGGATTGTCTGCTGTTGCAAGGTTGCTTTTTTGTCCATCAAAAGTCCATGAACTGCCTAAGCTACCATAGTTAATTGTAGAGGTGTTTTTAAATCTCACTTCTTCATTCTGACAAAAAGATGAAGGCAATACTTGGAAATCAGATTGAGGCACAGAGAAGGTATATGCAACCCTGCTCATTGTGCGCATACAACCATTTGATTCGGCTTTCAAAACAACTTTATATGCACCATCTCTTGGATACAAATAGGAAGGATTGGTGGCTGTAGAAGTACCTCTTCCATCTCCCATATCCCAGGTATACAAAATGGTTCCACTGCCTATGTAGCTTGTATTGTTGAATTTTACCGGCTTACCTTCACAGGCATTAACCACTTTAAAACCAAGCTCGGGTACTTCATTGATGTTTATTACAAAGTTGGTGTCTCTTATGAAACCATATGGAGCGGTGATTGTGCGCATTCTAATGGTGTAAGATCCAAAACTTGGGAATACATGCACTGGACTGATGGCATCATTTTCTGGACTACCGTCGCCAAAATTCCATGAATAGGTTAGCTGTCCTGATGACACAGTCGATTGGTTGTCGAAATAAATTTCAGAACCATCACACAAAGTGCTTGGAAGAATATATTTAGGTTGACCTTTTGGTGCAACTACTATTTTACGCATGTATACAGTATCACAAGAAGTTTGCAAATCGCTTACCTTGATGTATAAAGTAACGGTACTGTCTAAATAATTTACAGGTGCTTTGAATTTAATTTTTCCATTGTTGTTGTGTTCATATACAACCGTGTTGGTAGGCAATATTTGACCACTTGCACTTGCCACCCAAGCAGTATTTGTCCAATTAACCCCGTAATCAGCAGCGCTGTATTTGCGCGGAGCTGTCATTTGAAGTTCCATGGTTTCATCCACTGGATTTACTGCATAGCCTCTGTTCTGATAATCAAATATACCAATGTTGTTGGTGCTTGGCGTGAACACTGCACCACCAGGTGATGGTGTCACAAAGAAAACTTTTGACAAGGTATCATCGCTCGGAATATCGTCTTCATTGTTGCTAAACAATTGAATTCTATTTTGACCACTTTGGCTAAACACATTCGGATTTGGGAAAGCAAATGTGGCTGAATCGCCCGGATTTAAAACATTGGTCAAAGCCAGAACTGTTTTTGATCCATTGTTTAAACGGTTCGCTACTTGAATGCCTTTTACTGCGAAAGCTGAATTGTTTTTTACTACACCTCTAATCGTGCTTGTATAACCAGCACAAACAGGGTTGTTTAATGGCAAATCAAAATTTGTCATTCGCAAATTCAACGTGTATTCTATTGCACCAATATCTGGCTTACTTTGGCTTCTAGTGTTGCCTCTCAAGTCGATAATCAATCCAGGAATTGTGGTTCCTTTGTTGGCCATTAAAATAGCGGTAGGATGCAAATCAGATACAGCGTTTTCATTGATAAAATCAGGGTCTACATTGATGTTGTTTGTTGGGAATCCCGCTTGGTACATTTCTGACATATTGCTTCTTGCGGCGCCTGATGCAAATCCAAAATAGCTGGTGCCAGAGGTTCTTAAATCAAAGTTGTTGTGGCTAAAACTTGCAGGGCTAGCACCTGAGAAATCGTAATACAAATATTTGGTTCCAGCACCTTGGAAATCGCATGAAATAATGTTGTTTCTAAACACATTCCAATACCCGCCATAAACCACATAGGTGGTGCTGTTGTTCAATACCGTAGTGCCAGAAACGTGGGCAAACGTATTGTTAATGATGCTTATACTGCTTCCAAAGACAGAGGCGTAATTGTAAATATAATTGTAATTAAAACCAGTGGTTCTGCAGTGAACAGAATTGTTGTTCAATGTGCTGTTTCTGGTTACGTTGTTGTAGTTGTAAAAATAAATTGGGTAAAGGGTATTGGCTGTTATATTGGATCCGTCAAGGTTGTACAACCTGTTGCGGTCGAATACACCATTGGTGTAATTAAGATAAATACCATACTTCAAAGAGGTAACTGTATAATCTGTATTATGCACTGTATTTCCCTCAAAAGTGGTGTTGTTGGTATAGGCGGCATAAAAACCACAATAGCGCCAGTTTTGAATGTTGTTGTTCAGAAATCGGTTGCCAGAACTTGCATTTGTAAGGGAGGTAACTGTTGGTCCCACCATTACAATGCCATAGTATGGGCCATTGCTATTGGCAGTTCTCAAATTGTTGTTCTCAAAAAGATTGTTGTTGCCCGCATTGGCATATGTAAATGGAGAAGTTGTGCCATTTGAAATCCATACATAGGCTGTACCTGTGGTACTTCCAAGCATAGATGGACATCTAAAATTACAATTTCTGAATATGTTGTTGTCGGCGGCATTTCGCACCCATAAACAATATCCAAACGTTGCATTGTTAACGATGTTTAAATTGTTAACGGTGAGAAAGTCGACACCATTTAAATCGAGCACCGCGCCTGCTGCTGTAGAGGTTGGAGTGAAGCTCAAAGTTGTGCCATTGCCATTGATAACAATTGTTCTGGTGCTGCTCATTCCAAGAATTGCAGGTATGCTAATTTGTTGCACATAGGGACCGGAGCCAGTTGCCACATCGATGGTTAATGAGCCTTGCAAACCAGCTCCACCTACGTTGTAGTTGGCCGGTCCGCCATCACCTCTTGCGACATTGCGTAAATCGTTTACAAAAGCAGTAAACGACACATAATTGCTGGCACTTGCAAGAGCGCCTGAATTAATGGTGTATGTTCCACCGTTAAACGCAAACAAAGATTTGCCTGCTAAAAACAAAAAGACTAAAAGAAAGAATACTTTCAGATGTCTTTTTAATAAATAAATTTTGTAATGTACTTTTTCCATATGCTTATTTCATTAATTTAACTTCAACAAAAATATTTTGCAAAAGCCAAACACTTACTTGTGTATATGGAGTAATATGGGCATATTTGTATCAAAATGTTACTTTCAAGGTAGATGAAGTTACTAAGAGAAAATATTCGAAAAATTAGAGAGCTGAGGAACTATACCCAAGAGTATATGGCCGACCAACTTGGCCTAAGTGTGAGTGGGTATGGCAAAATCGAGCGCAGCGACTCTGATATCAACCTTTCTCGCATCACACAGATTGCTGAAATTTTGAATGTAAGCAGAACAGCCTTATTAGAATTTAATTCAGAAGACATGCTGAAAAGTTTGGATGAAGATAATTCTGGCAAAAGCAACAACCCAGCTCCCACTAAATCTTCTGTCCAAGCATCGGGTTTAAGCCACGATGATTTTTCAACCCTTCTAGATATCATCCGATCATTAAGAGAAGAAAACGCAAAGCTAAAAGCGGAATTGGAGAAGCTGAAGGGGTAGATACTAAAATTTATTTGCTGTCGCAAAGAAATTGCAAGAGCAAGGGGGTTGAGGAAGGCGGTCGATGAAGCTTCATTATTCAGTTGCTCATCTATCCGTTTTTTTCAACATAAATCAAACAATAAATGTATAACCCTCTGGGTTTAAATTCATTTTACAAAAATTATATCTACAAATATGTCACCCATACAGGGTTATTATTAGAATGGTATGTTGAAGCATTTTTAATTGCCCTTCTCAACCCTCTTGCTCTTGCTGCATTAGTTATTCGTTAATAGTTAATGGTTATTTGTCCCTGTACCAGAGACTTCACTCCGTTACGTCACGGTAAGGGATAAATTATTTGTTATTAATTAATCGAAATAAAATTAATCAACGAAATTCTAACGTATTTCCTACTGCCCCGCTCAGCCCTACTCCCGCTGGTCGTGAGAGCGCTTCACTTCGTTTCGCTATGTTCTTGCTCTTGCGGTATTGGTTATTTGTTATTAAACGAAATCTAAACGCATTTTTAATGCCCTTCTCAACCCTCTTGTAAAGCCCGTTGCATGAATGCAGCGAAGCGGAGTTCTCTGCAAATGGGCTCTTGCTGTTCTACAGCGTCGTCGTATTCCCCTGCAGTATATCCTGAATAACCGACTTATAGGTTTTGCCAACCGCGAAAATTTGCTTGTTGCGCATTTCTACTTCGTGGAAGTCTATGGAATCGATGTGGTTGATGTTGATGATGTAGGATCGGTGAATTTGTTTGAACTCTGAAATTGGCAATTCGCTCAGCAGAGACTTCAAACGTTTGAACACCAATATCTCTCTATCCTCCGTTAAATGCAAACGCAAATATTCACCTTCAGCAGCAATGCTGATTAATTCGTCAAAAGCCACGCGGTTGTATTTGTTTTTACCCGATTGAACAAAGAAAAAAGTGAGTTCTTTTTGGTTGATCTTTAAATGTATTTTTCGATGTGCGCGTTCCAATGCAGTGTATAGAATTTCCGGTTTAATAGGCTTGGTGATAAAATGAAGCGCTTCGTTTGCAAATGCGGGCAAAGCATATTGGGGAAATGAACTAATGAGAATAAGTTCTGGTCGGTTATGCAATTTCGCCCAATGGGTTAACAAATTGCCATCGCTTAATTTGACGTCCGCAAATACCAAGTCTACTCTGTGTTGCTTGTGAAAAGCATCAAACTGGTCGATACGGCAAAAAGAGTCCTTTTCAAAAAACCTAGAATCCGATTTTAGGTAAGACCGGAGGGTTTTTAGGTCGGAAACTTCGTCCTCTAGTATGACATAGCTTATCATTCAGTTTTATCAATCAAGTTGCAATATGGTAAATTTTATTATAGACTGCAAGGATTTGAGGGCATAGTGACACTATCAACAATTTCATATTGGTAAACCTTCCGTTCGTTGTGTTAAACCTTACTTTCATTGAAAAATGTTGATTTATAGGCAGTAATGTCTAAAAATTCAGAATGCGCTGTAAGCCTTGCTGCGTCTAATTCACTTGTACTTTACAAGTATTACTTGTAAAGTTTATTTGAACGCCAACTGTCCATAAGGAAATAAGCTATTTTTAAAAATCACAATAGTGGTTTCTAGTGACTCGAAATTCTTACTTTAAAATCTAATTTGACAAAAAATACCACAACAAAAATGCAATAACCACAAGCACTACTGCAATGAAAATGATTTTGATTTTATTGCTTTTAGGCGGCATACTTCCATGACTTTTATTATAAGATTTTCGGGTATACCTATCAATCTTTTGTGATTTGCTGTGCATGGACTCTTCCATCGCCATCATTGGCTCTATTTCATAGGAGGCTGACATACCCTTAAATCTTGTTTTTTCTTTAGATCCATCGCCAAACTCTTTGTCTATTTTTTTAAATCTATTTTTCCAGTATTGCCTTTCAAACAAAATTAATGCGCGTTCTATTTCATCGTCCTCTATGACCAAATCGCTTTTAAATGCCTTTTCTTCCGGTTCTGATTCAAGAATATTTCCCTGAAAGTCTAATTCTCTAAGCGCTTTCAATTCAAGGTCAAAACGTTTATTCCCCGCTTTAACCAATTGCATGATATCACTCGATGTGAACCCAGAAAAATAAAGCTTGGCGAGGTCTTTAAGTATTCTATTTATTACATTTTTTGTGTCAAAATTTTCAATGATATAATTCGCCTTCCCTAATAGGGATCTTAAAACATTTTCATCGTTTTTTAGGACTGAGTAAAGGTATATTTCATGCAATAAAGATTGGTATTGTTCAGGCCCAAAGAAGTTAATAAACTTTTGTTTAGAATCTGAAAACAGATTGTTCTCTATGATTTGCGCTATCTCTTTGTCAATTAATTTCATGAGAACAATACATTAGAGGTTAAAATTTTCAAACGCCTTTGGCATCTGGCTTTCTGATTTTTAGCATTGTCTGAATTGGTATAGTCCATTTCATAGGCTATGCGGTCCATTCGCTGTTTCAAATAAAAATAACGCAACAGAATTTCATAGCATTTGCCCCCAGTCTCCTTCATTAAACTCAAGGCCTTGTGCATGGCTTTCATTTTGGGGCTATTTTCAGATTCAATCGGTTCGAGCACATCAATAATATTATCATGCTCAAACTCATCTTCAAAATTAATAAAACGGTTTTCCTTTCGCAAGCGTTCACGCAACATATTACGGCAAACTGCACACAAATACGTTTGTATAGAACACCGTAAAACAAACGCCTCATCTTTGCTAATTTTCTCATAAAAGGCTAAGACCGCATCGTGAAAAATGTCTTGCATTTCGTCGTGATTATGCAAACTATTCAAATAAGACAGACAGTATCTCTGGTGCTGCCTATATAAAAGATCCAAGCCATCGGAATCTTCTTTTATCCTGGCTATTAATTCTGCATCGCTATACTGTCTGCCTCTATTTCGCATTTAATACTTTATTTTCCTGTTAATTTTTTCCAAATAGATTTGTTGCTACTTGAATTTACTGGCGTTGTTGTTTTACTTTTGGGGTGAACTGGTGGGATTGAGTCTCCAAAATCAAGGTCATCTTCCTCCTTAAATATATTTCCAATACTGAATTTGGCCTTTGAAGCACTTGCCATATACATTAGGCGTGCTGACTTTTCTTTTGCAAACATTTTACCCATCCCTGCTTCACTTTTGTCGAATGCCATGTGGTTGTTAATAGACAAGTTTTCTGCCATTTTTTCTACATCATGATCGGCGCCAATATACGTAAATGTCCAATTTTTCTCCTTTAATGATTCCACCAATTTCTTAATTGCTGGTCCAGAAAATTCTTGAGAAGCGTTTTCTTCGCCGTCTGTCAGTATGCTTACAAAGACATGCACATTGTCTTGGCTTGTGATGGCTTTATCCAATTTGGTAAGCGAAAATCCCATCGCGTCAAATAATGGGGTGCCGCCATCGGGGCTGTATGTTTTTGCATTTAATTCCCTAAGCCTGTTAACGTCTTCCATAAAATGCAATTCCTGTTGTCCTAACGTATTGAAAGAAACAAAACTAATGCTGTGCTCTTGATGCGGATTTTCTTCTTTCAGTTCTTTAATGTTTTTTACAATTTCGTTAAACCCATTGATAATGCTGTTTCTAATGCTGCCCATTGATCCACTTTCATCTAGAATAATTAGATTGTGAACTTTTTCGTTGATTGTTTGATTTTGATCCATGTTATTTTGATTAATAAGTATAGATTAATGTCAAAACAGATAAAAGGTAACCATTGAATTGAATTTTTCTTGAAAAAAAATTATGTATCACTCTTTTTAAGAAAGGCGCTTAACAACAATCCTATACCCACCAACACATCTACAACATTCCAAAGCGTTCTTCCCAAGGATATTTTAATTAAGGGTTGAAACAATAGGGTCAGAAGAAGCATGAGTATAAGCTCTATTTTATGGTCCTCTAAAAACGCTTCATAAGCCAGATAAGTAAATCCAAGCATGGCGGACAAACGAACAAATTGATAATACCCATAAGGCCAATCAATCAGACATAAAAACAGCAAAATTGAAAGTGTTAATTTAACAGCCTTTGGCATAATTAATAGTTATTTATGGCGTGTTGTTAAGCCTCGGTTTGCTTGCTTTGATTTTCAGCCATCATTGCATCCAACTTTTTATTCATTTCTTTAATGGCCGCAATAATTTGAGCCTGGGACATGATTTCTTTAAAACGGGCATTGTGCTGGGCAGCGCGGGCCGAAGACTTTTTACTTGGCGCCTTGCCTTCAGTGAGCATTGTATACAAATCAACATTAAAAACCTCGCATATTTCTTTCAAGCGCTCAATGGTGACCTTTTCAGGTGCATTTTCCATTTGAGAATAGGCTTGTTGACTCACTTTTAACTTTTTAGCCACATAACCTTGGCTGAAACCCAATGAGTTTCTTATTCTTCGTATTGCCAAGCTTAAATTCAATTCCTTTTTCATGTGGTAAAACCTTACTTTCATGCGACTAAAGTGTCAGTTGGTTGAACACCAATGTCTTAATTTTTTCAATAAAAAGTAACAAACAATTATATTACAATTTTTTGACAAGTAAGGTCAATTATCGGGTCATGAACAAATGTGCACAAATAAACGCAAGTGGAAATTTCTATTAATCTTCTATTAATTGAAATAAAAAATTACCTTTAGTCACTTATTATCAATACTTTATAAAAATATAAAATCTAAGACAAAAACCAAATACCAACAAAACACAACAAGCTACACTTGTACTTTACAAGTATAGCTTGTGAAAAAAACAACAAAAATGAAATATTTTTTCCCGCTTAAAAAAGGGGCACCATATGACAAAGAACTTTCTAACGGATCTGAAAAAGAAAAAAAATCTGCAAAAGGTTCTCTAGACCTGCCCTTCTATATCTTCTTCGTTTTCTTCCTCATCCTCCTCCTTATTTTCCTCCAGCCATTGCTCGTAACCATCACGGTCTAGATAATAGTCCCACGTCTCGCCATCTCCTATCGAGTGTATAAACTCCTCAGGATAATCATTGTATTCTGAGGAACATATCCATTCCAAACCATTGGTATTATCATTATTAACTTCTATAAATTCCAACAAATACCCATAGTTTTTCCGCGTATTGTATTCTGTTTTTGATTCAATGGCTTCCTTAAACCATTCCAATTCATAGTTCTCTTGACGGGTCAGTCCATGAAATTCCAATAAATTGTAAATGTAATTTTTGGTCCGGTACAGATAGTGCCCAATGTCATCGCCAAAAGAACCAGATGAATGGGTTAAGCTGATGTAATTGGCCTGAAGGGAGAATTTATAGTCGCCAGGAAATTCTTTATTGGCCAACAAAGGGGCATACAATTTTTCAAAATCATCGGCATTGAACAAGTCCTCAATCTGTTTTTTAATTGGGCCATTCTTTGCGCTGAGGTGTTTGAAAATTTTCTTGTTTTCCAACAAAATATCTAGATAAAATTGGTCATCTAGAAATTCTTTAATGTAGATCAACATAAACTTTTAAGCACTAATTTTCCTCTTCTTCAACTTCCATTTTTTCACTCAAAATACGGTCCTCGATGCCATTCAAGTCGGCCCAATACTTTTCAATAACGAATGAGTTTCTGCTAACCCGTGAAACCCAAGTACTCGCAAGGTTTTGTATTTGACTCTGAGACACCTTATGCCCTTCTAATTGTTTGGAAAAATCGGTCGCTACATTCAAAGCCGCATTCAAGTTCTCTCCTATTTCTAACACATACTTATCGATCAAATCGTTGAGACCCACTTGCAAGCGCAACCTTTCATCTAGACTTTTCTTCATGAGTTCTTTTTCGAAAATATCGAAGGATATCAAACGCATTTTTGCCTTTGGAACATAAACCCTCAAAAGCTTCCATAGATTTTCTGCCATATACATAAAACTTTGTTTATGGCGGAGAAACTGCTCCATTGCCGCCGCTTGAATAAGTTTAAACGATGGGACATAATAACTGTGCCTAAAAGCAGTTTGGGTCTTTTTTCCCAACATCAAGCCATTCGAACATCTGTAGCGGTAATAACCCATTTCTATATAGAAAGAATTTCCTTCTCTCAAATAATTAGAGACCCTTAAAAACGGATGGTATTCATCCTTGAAATTTGAGGCGATATAGGGCAGAGAATCCATACCTCCATTATTTGAAAAGCCTTGCATATTGTCTTCGGATGCAAGTCTAAAATCTCTATCGTTGGGATTTAAATACCGATATCCAAATTGGGTAAACTGTATCTTGCATTTATCCGAAATAAAATCAACACTATAATCTGTCTGCTTAGAGTTGATGTTTTCTTTGTGGATATCGGGAGAAATACCAAACAACATTTCAAATAAAGTCTTACCCAGATTAAAAGCATCTTGGTGGTGCACGGCCAAAAAGTTATTTTTAACAATGCTGATACCAAAACCAGAGGCTCTATTGATTAAAACTTTCTTATTGGGAAAAGTATTCAGTTGTTTCCCTGTGTTTCGGTCTTGGTATAGAACTTCTGTTTCATCTACACCAAAGAAATTTCCATTCAATCTCTGAATGGGTTTAAAAGTCAATGCACTTGCTGTCATTTTAATTTTAATTTATTTAAGTTTTATTGTGTTATGGTGCTTGATGACCCTCTATACAATTTTGTATTTCGACATAGGCGGCCTCAGGCACTTTGTTGCATGGAATACCTTCCAAGGTTTGTCTTATTTCATTTGGATTTAAATACCTGTAAAACACAGGCAAGGCGCAATTGCAATAGACTTCAGCGTCCAATTGATTGCCCGCTTGTGCTTCAATATTTTCTTTACAGATTGATAAAATTTGATCCTTTTTTGGTTCTTTATTGATTTGGTCAGACTGATCAGCTGCTCGATCAAGATTTTTAGAACCCGCCGTAGGAAGGGGTGTTAATTCATTTGATACTCCAATACCAAATGAATTAATTACCACCCATTTCCTTGCGACAATACCAAGCAGCAAAAGGATGCCTATGGCCAACAAAAAAAACCAATTTTTAAACCAAATGAAACCACTCATTTATTCAATTCATTATGCAGCTTTGATCCAAACTTTACTGTTGCTTAATTTTTCAAGTTTCGCTGGACCGGCTGCCATTATACGCATGCAGGTTTGCAATAAGTTGCGCAATTCGTGCTCATTCATCGCATCAAGTATTTCACTCAATTGCTTTGTCGATGTGTAGTTGGTGCTGTTGTTTGTATGCATGTTGTTTAATATTTATAGTACAAAGAAAGTTTAGTTAAACGCAGTGGAAATGCGGTTTACAATTGACTTTGAAATTTTTTGCTTTTAGCTAAAAATTTCAAAGTCAAGCAAGAGCAAGGGTCCCGATAGCAATCGGGAGAGGAAGGCAGGGATCTCGTGTTGCTTCTATTTTTACTAAATAAAAAACATTGTGTGGCTTACCTCTCTCTACCACAGGGCCGTTGCATCTTCAAGTTTTTCATTAATTGTTATAAAATCAAAACAATGAAGCATCATCGACCGCCTTGCATTGTACTCTGTAGCTTTAGCGAAAGAGTGCTCAACCCTGTTGTAAAGCCCGTTGCGTGAATGCAGCGAAGCGGAATTCTTTGCAACTGGGCTCTTGCATCTTCTTCGCTAGCGAAGAAGATAACTATACCGCCCTCTCCAGCATCCGCTTCACCATAAAATGGTGTTCGTTATAAGCATAGACCTCCATTGTCTGATATACTGGTGTAAGTTGATCAGACAAATACGCTTCTTCCGCTACTTTTTCAATCGATTGGTTAATCAATTCTTGGTTCTCAATAAACTGCAAACGGTTGTGTTCCTCGGTACAAACTACCAACAAATTGATCAACTGTTCATTCGAATAAATTTGAAGCAAGGCATATTTTCTAAGGTCCTCAAAATTATAAATTAGATCCAGCTGTTTGAATTTTTGTTCTAATTGCTGAGCCATGAAAACAAAATTTCCCTTTTGGTATTTTAAGCCAAACAAATTGCATAAAGTTTTATAATGCAGGGTCTCGTTAATTAACAAACCCGATAAAAACTTTGGATCATCAAAATAGGTTTTGATGTGTTGGTGTAGGTATACTTCATCAAGGCTGACTAAAAACTGACGAAATACGCTGTTGTTGATGTTTGAATATTGCATGTTTATGTGTGTTAAATCAAGACTGGAATTATGGTGTTTTGGATAGTCTCCAAGGATACATTGTAAAGGTTAAATGCATTTTTTAAACGCTTATTTTCTATAATATCAATGTGGGTTACATCACTAGGAAGCTTGGGGAAAAATAAAGAATAAATCAGGATATCGCCCTTACATTTATAGCAATGCTTATCCGGTGCTATCGGCATATTGTTGGTCCCCACCATATAGTACTTTTTCTCAGACCCCACTGGCTGAATGTAAGTGCGGGCATTCATTTGCACCCAACCACCATTTTGGTATTTCGGACTGCCATAATGCACAAAATCAATTCTTAAATACTTATCATCCACCTCTTCAAAAGGCGATTCACTTTCTTTTTCATTTTTAAGAATGCTTTTAAATAGCTCGTAATAGGCCTGAAAATCCGCTGCTGCTTTATTTGATTTCTTCATATTTAAATTGTAAAAGATGTTACAAAGAAACTTTAGTTAAACGCAGTGGAAGTGCGGTTTAGATTCGTGCTTAGAGTTTTTTTGCTCATAGCAAAAAAACTCTAAGCACGAGCAAGAGCAAGAACTAAGCGGAACGAAGTGGAGTGTTCTCACGACCGGAGGGAGTATTGTTGGGGAAGGCGGGCTCTCGTGTTGCTTCATTCTTTGGGAAACACACGACATTGTGCGGTAATTCCGACTGCCTCTCCCGATAGCTATCGGGATTCTTGTTTCACCCTGCATGGTGATTGTTGCTCTGAACAATCTCTCGTGCAGGGCTCTTGCAAAATCTTTGCAACAGCAAAGATTTTTAGCGTCTAAACCTTACCTTCGCATCGATGTCTTTTAACAAGGAAGCTTCGATACGGTATAAGATTATTGATTCGTGTTTGCGCAATCAACGCAAGCCCTATCCCAATATGGATGAATTAATGGATGCTTGTACCGATCAACTAGGCAAAGAATTTTCTATTAGCACCATACAAAAAGACATTAAGGCCATGAAAGAAGATGAGGCCCTGGGGTTTTTAGCCCCCATTAAATTTAGCAAAAGCCAGAACGGATATTATTACGAGGACAAAGACTACAGCATCAGTAGAATTCCCTTGAGTGAAAACGACATTGAATCTTTGTTGGCGGCGACCGATTTATTGAGCACTTTTAGTGGCGACCGCGTGAGTTCGCATTTTGAATCGGCTGTTGACAAAATCCTAAAATCGGTTTTAGAAAAATACGAAAAGGCCCCAGGTAAGCGCAGCATTATTCAATTAGAAAATCCGCCCAAACAAAGAGGGTACGAGCACTTCGATTTGTTTTTCAGAGCAGCCAAAGAACGTAGACCTGTTGCGTTTGTCCATTTCTCATATGCGAAAAGAAAATTTACGAATGTGCACTTGCATGTGTACCTGCTTAAGGAATTCCAAAACCGCTGGTACATCATAGGTTTTTCAGAAACCCACCAAGCCATCCGCACCTTTGGAATCGATAGAATACTTGACCCAATACTCCTAAAACAAGCCTTTTACATGGATCCTAAGTTTGATCCAGTTGTACAATTTCAAGACATATTTGGTGTATTTCCTTTAAAAGAAAAAACCGAAAAAATTGTATTTAAGGTTGATGCCATGTTGGGCAATTACATGCTTTCACAGCCCCTGCACGACAGCCAAATTGTTTTGGAATACGGAAAATATGGCGACCTGCTTTTACAAATAAACCTAATTCCTTCTCAAGAATTAATCGATCGTTTTTGCATGTGGAGCAGTCAACTACAAGTTCAAAAACCATTATGGATAAAAAGCAAAATTGAAACCTTGCAGAAAGGAGTAAAACGTGAAGAGTAAACGCATTTTATACCCTGTTAAATCCAAACGTGCAGAACTTGAAAACGTACAACTTCTGAGGGTAGAAATCAACAGCCAATACACCAAAATTGACTTCGGCTACACCAGCACCTCCTATTACGAAAGAGGTGGATGGGTACACATCAATAAAAAGACCTTCGTTGCAGTGAATGGCCTGCAAAAAGAATTCGCCCTTTTAAAAGCTGAAAACATTCCTTTCGCACCCAATCAATTGAGTTTTAAAACCAGCAACGATTGGCTGTTTTTCAGCCTGTATTTCGAAGCCATTCCATTCAATTCAAACTCTATAGATCTTATTGAAAATGCCGATGACCAAAACAGCTTTAACTTCTATAAGATTCCTTTGGAAAACGGCATAGAGATTTTGTAAAAATTAATCAATATAGCAATCCAAACATCCATAAAGGCAAGGTATTTGAAATGGGATATTCAATATCATCTTTAACCAACCAAGCATTGTCAATTCCCTCAATTTGCTTTATCCCCTTACCTTTCCCGCCTACTTCAAAAGTATACTTACCACTTACTAAAAAATCACCCTTCTTAGGCATGCTTATTTTATAAAAAGGCGCAATTTGTGACAATAAAAATGTCTCGCGTAAGGTACCAATTGAAACTTCCTCTTCAGCCAAAGATGATAGAAGAGTCGTATTGTTGAGGAAAATCTTTTCAGGTTTTTGTAATACCGCAGTGCTATTACCACTTGGATACAGCAAAGAAATTATTTTTGCTTGTTCTAAGAAATGTAGGTAATTATTAAGCGAGTTCCGATGTATTCCTGCTTTGCTTGCCAAGGCAGTAAGATTTGGCTTAAATGGCACTTGCTGTGCAATCACATAGACCAACTGAAGCAACTTGCGGGCATTGCGTATATCAAATTCATTAAGTTCAGCCATATCGACTTCCACTATTGTTCTAATAAGCTGATTGATGTGCTGATATAGACTCGTATAATCTGGCAAACCAAAAGGGTAATAACCATAATTAATGTATTGCTTAAAATGTTCCAATGGACGAAAATCTTTAGGAATTGTTTTTTTTATCTTCTCAGGATGAAACAATAGATCATCCAAAGTCAACAATTGTAAATTTTCTATTTTCAACAATGAGAGATACTCTCTGTATGAAAGACCATGAAGCTCGTACATCAAAGCGCGTCTGCTCAAATCAGCGCCCTGTTTAGATAAATCTATAATTGAAGAACCCGTAAAAATAATTTTTAGCTGAGGATAGAAATCATAAATATTCTTCACTTCAATAGACCAATTTTTATATTTATGCACTTCATCTAAAATCAAAATCTGCCCCCCAGATTTATAAAATTCTGCTACTGTATCCTTCAAGGTATGTGTTGTAAAATACAAATCATCCAAGGAAAAATAAACCGCCTTTTCTGCTGGCAATTTTTGCTCCTTTATCCATTGCAGCAAAAGCGTAGTTTTTCCTACGCCGCGCGCACCTTTAATGCCAATTAAACGGTTATTCCATTTAATCTGAGTGTACAAATATCTTTTAAAATCAAGAGTTGTAGAGTCTATTAACCTCGTCGATTGCTCAAATAAACTTTCCATAATGCATATTCTAAAGTGCAAATATAAGTATAAACTGCATATTAAGTAATGCATTTAATTTATAATTTTGCACATCATAATGTGCAATTTAAAACTGCATAAAAAAAGCATGGAGTGCTTCCACTCCATGCTTTAAATTATCAGATTGTAACGGATTAAAAATCCAATTTGTAATAGAACAATGGCAAGAACCCTAATTGATATTCTTGCTTGTAGTATGGCGCCTCACTGGTATAAGAATAATTCAAAACATTCTTACGGTTGGTGACATTCACAAAATCCAAGGCAAATTCATGGGTCACACGCTTTGCGTTAATTTTATACGACAACCTCAGGTCTAAACGCACGTAATTGCTTCCAAATTTCAAGGTGTTTTTCAATGAATCTTGCTCAATGTATTCTCTTTGTCTAATGCTCTGGTCCAAATTAATTGGAGAATATCTTCTAGCCCCCGCGGTGGTAAATTTGCCACCAAAATTCAAGATGCCTTTTTTACTTACTTTCCATTCTTTTGCAATCAAAGCATTCACGGCGTATTTGGTGTTAAAATCTGAATTTCTCAAAACATTATCACTGCCCTTGTACTTGGCATCAAACAAACTTACAGTTGCCATGTAGTAATACCCCTTGGTAAATGATTTTTCAAATGTAAATTCTATTCCATAATTGTAACCCGTTCCAGTGTTTTGTAAAGTATCAGGGAAGAAACGGCTAAATCCACTGCCTGTGTTGGCCAAACTGAAAGAACTCTTCTTAACTTCAACAGGTATGTTTGACAAAGATTGATAATAAGTCTCTGCCTTAAACC
>CANFXY010000034.1 GCA_947451105.1 Bacteroidota bacterium
TAATCTATTCGTTTTATCGCTCTCGCTTTTATTACGGTTATCTTAAAGTCTGTCTCTAATTCTCTACAGTGTTTTTCAGAACGGGAGTGCAAAGGTAATATTATTTCCCACTATCCCTAATCTTTTTTCAATTATTGTTAATTTAGATTTCAATTGCATGTAAATCAGTGGGTTAAAAAACAAAGAGGAAATCCCTTTTTGCATAAATACAGCCCAATTCAAGCCATTCCTTAATTCACCCCTTCTAAAATCCTTGAAAATCAATAGTTTTTGAGCCATTTAAGTACCCTATAATTAAATACTATTGGCCTATTTTCTTCTCAATTTCTGAAAAAACCCAAAAAATCCAGTTTTTCACAAGGCTTTATTGCCCAAATTTTTCAATGTTAAACGCCAATATGTTAATGGGTATCTAAAATTTACCAGTACCTATATGTAAGGAGTGCCAAGATTAAATGGTCTTACCCATCATTTTTTGAATGTATTTTCCTACAATATCAAATTCTAAATTCACTGTATCGCCTTCATTTAACACGCCAAATACAGTATGCTCGTAGGTATATGGGATTATGGCAACCGAAAATTCATTTTCTTTACTGTCCACAACGGTCAAACTGGTTCCATTTACTGTAATAGATCCTTTCTCTACAGTTACGCCTAATCCCTTAGAGTATTGAAACGAAAAACGCCAGCTACCACCTTCATCTATTTTTTGAATACAAGTAGCCGTGCAATCAACATGTCCTTGAACAATATGGCCATCAAAACGGCCATCCGCTTTCATACACCTTTCTAAGTTTACATATTTGCCAATAGCCCACGATTTCAAATCGGTTTTATTTAATGTTTCTTGAATCGCTGTTACCACATGTGTATTACCCGCAATATTTACAACCGTTAAGCACACGCCATTGTGGGCCAAACTTTGATCGATTTTCAACTCTGAACTTATCTCAGATTCAATCGTATAATGAATGTTATTTTGTTCCGTTTGTATGGCTTTAATAATACCCATACATTCAACTATGCCAGTAAACATGCTGCGAAGATAGTCTATTTAAATTTTTTTAATGGCAACACTATTTAAACACGGCAACCAAACGCAGGTTAATGCGTCTGCCTGTTAAATAATTTGGAACTCCGTAAGTGGTATTGCTAAAGTCTTTCACCCATAAATACGATATCACATTGTTTATTTGTAAAAGATTATAGACATCAGCTCCAATCCACATATTGCGAATTAATTTGCTTTTTAATTTAGTCGATTCACCGCCAACAATAACTTTACTAAAACCAATATCTACTCTTTTATATGCAGGAATGGAATATCCTTCTTTATACCTCGCAGCACCGCCTAAATAGTATGGCAAACCGGTGCCAAAATTCATCATCAAATGCATGCGGTAATCTTTGTTTGAATTCAATTCATCTTGAAACATCACAGATGCAGTTACCCGACGGTCGGTTGGTCGTCTTAGAAAGCCAGTTTCTGTTTCTTGCTGGTTGCTGTTGATATACGTTATTTTCTCATCCGTTTTTAATACACTTAGAGAAAACCAACTTTCTAATCCTTTGATAAATTCTCCGTTAATTCTTGAATCAAAACCCGTTGCATACCCACGCGCGGAATTGTTAGCGTAGTAGCGAATGCGGATATTGTCTAATACATAAGGAACCAAATAATTCAGGTCTTTGTAATACACTTCGGCCGAGAATTTAAACGGTCTTCCAAATGACTTAAACCCGAATTCCATACCGGCTGTATAATGTATACTTCTTTGCGCTTTTAGATTGGTATTTAAATGACCTGCAAAATCGCGCATCTCTCTGTAAAATGGCGCTTGGTAATAATATCCAAAAGCGGCCTTTAACAATATGTTCTTTTTAAGTGGCATCGAGTCGCGCTTGTGGCGGGCATTGTAATGCTTGTTCGGCTCATAGTATAATTGAAGGCGTGGTGAAACCAATGATTGGTTGTTCAAACTAGAATATAAATATCTTGTCCCAGCCGTAACTGTAAATTCATTTACTGCGCCAAAGCCTTGATGAAATTGGGCAAAACCAGAAATTCTTTGGTTGTTAATACTTGATCTCGAATTTACATTTTCATTCAAGTAAATGCTAGAATCATTGCCTGGTAAACTGCTCATGTTGTACCCGCCTGAATCCGCAAATTTCCATTCTTTGAAACGGTCGTTGATGCTTTCCATTTGGTATTTTATACCGTAGATTAATTTCCCTGGATGGCGCATTTGGTCTAGCTCATACATGATTTTTTGAGCCGATTTAATCCCTGCAAATTTCACAATACCTTGGTGCGCTATATTGAAAACAGAGAAGTACAGATCGTTGCGTGCATGGTTTATAAAATAGCCCCTGCCTAACAAGGCTTTTGCATTACCAAAACCACTTGAGCCTAAATTATTGTCTACTTCCGAAATCTCATAAGCGCCCTGTATATCGTAGTGCTCCATTTCAGAAGACACAAATCCTGAGGCCATGAACTTTAATTCTATTCTTTTTTTAGTATGAACAAAGGACAAGCCGCCCATTCCGGAACGGTAATCTACAATCTCTTGTCCATCCATTCCTATGCTCAATTTCAAGGCACTTTGCAAGGTCCCAAATGTAGTCTCTTGACGCTCTGGCTCAAATCTGTAGCGGTTTTGCGCATAATTAATCAATAATTCCAAGCGGTTGTAGCGGTTGAAATGCCAGGCAAATAAAGATTGAAAATCGCCGAACCTAGACTTATATAATCCCTCTGCATCAAAGGTATTGAGTAAATTTTTATTCCCTCTATACCTCGCGCCTGTCAAGTAAGTAAAACGAACGGAATCTCTTTGCCCTACCCTTTTATTTGCTTTTGCCAATCCTTCTACAAAAAACGTTGCACCCAACATGCCAATTTGAACACCAGAGGCATTGGCTTTGGGACTTCGGTAATTGACATCCAAGACAGAGGACAATTTATCGCCATATCTGGCCTCGAAACCACCTGCAGAAAAATTAACATTGCTAACCAAATCTGGGTTGATAAAACTCAAGCCTTCTTGCTGTCCACTGCGCACCAATTGGGGGCGGTAAATTTCTAAGTCATTGACATAAATTAGATTTTCATCGTAACTACCTCCGCGAACATTATACTGTGAGCTTAATTCATTGTTAGAACTTACACCTGCTAAGGTTTTGATAAAGTCAGAAAAATCACCCGAAACACTGGGTCTGCTGCTCAAAGGCTTCATCACGATATCCCCGCGACTTTCTCTTTTGTCGCTTATCCCTCCTGGGTTGTATGTGGTTATTGAATTGCTTAAAGTAACATCCAATTTAAAATCTTCTTCTTCAAACAAAAATGGAATAGCGCTTAAATACGGTTTTATCCCAGGTGTTTCAAATTTTAAGATGTTCTTCTTTTTGCGCACATAAGGCACTTTGTAATTCCCGACACTGTCAGAATACCAAACACCTTCTGCGGCTGAGTTGTGTATGACTACTTTTGAAATAGAAGTTCCACTATCGCTAAGCACTCTGCCGTGCACAAAGGACTGCGCACTTAGGTATGAGCTAAATAAAAATGATATGAGCAGTGCTGTTAACTTCAAAAAAGGTTTTGCTGATTAACGAATACCTGCTTGGATTATTGTTTTAATTGTGAAATCATGACTTTCGGCTCTGGCGCAGAAAACACAGTATTGCCCGCAACCAATACCGTTGCGCCTGTATCTACTAGTTTTTTATAATTGCCTAGAGTAACGCCCCCGTCTATTTCAATTTCAAAATTTACACCCAATCTGGCTTGCATGTTTTTCAATTGTTCGATTTTACGGTAAGTGTTTTCAATAAATGATTGACCGCCAAATCCAGGATTAACACTCATCAAACACACAAGGTCTAGGTCGCCTGCCACATCTTCGATCAAACTTACATTTGAATGTGGGTTAACTGCTACACCAGCTTTCATGCCTGCGCCGCGAATAGATTGCAAACTGCGGTGCAAATGGGTACACGCTTCAAGATGAACAGATAAAACCGCTGCACCAACTTCTGCAAAACGGGTAATGTAACGGTCTGGATCAACAATCATCAAATGCACATCCAATGGTTTTTTTGCATGTTTCTTTAAGGTATTCATCACAGGGAAGCCAAAAGAAATATTTGGAACAAACACCCCATCCATAATGTCTACGTGAAACCAATCAGCTTCACTCTCATTAATCATTTGAATATCACGTTCTAAATTACCGAAATCTGCGGATAATACACTTGGTGCGATTTTAAATTGCATGGGTGCAAAGTTATGCGTTGTAATGATACTAAGCAATAGCAATTAAAACAAACAAGCTGTTGGTGACAACACCAACTGTATTTATCTTGTTTTTCATTCTTTTACTCCTCGGCCATGACTAATGATATTGTTGGTGTTATCACCAACAATTCGCCTCAAGATAAGAATTTCGCAACTAGATGCAGATGCAACTAACTTTTATCGAGGTCGTTTAAATTTAGATAAAAACATATAAAGATAATGTTGGTGTTTTTACCAAGAATATTTAGTATCTTTATGTCTATGTATGAATCATTTCAAGAATGCCAATTTTTCACAGCAACAAATTTAAATTGGATGCCACTTTTAAAAGATGAAAGAAACAAAAAAGTAATTCTGGATTCTCTAAGTTACATGGTTAAAAACAACAGATGTAAAATATATGCTTTTGTCATTATGCCAAACCATATTCACTTAATTTTAGACTTAGTTAAAGATAGCAAATCAACATTTCAAAGAGATTTTTTAAGATTTACAGCTCAGCAATGCTTATTTAATTTCAAGGCAGATAATTCTTCAATTTTAACGAAGTTATTATCTACTCAAAATGATAGAAAATATCAGTTTTGGGAGAGAAATCCATTTTGGACACCCATTTTGAGTGAGGAAGATTTGTTTCAAAAAATCTCATACATTCATTTTAACCCTGTTGTAAAAAAACAACTTAATTGCCATAGACCTACTGATTACAAATGGAGTTCTGCAAAATCTTTTTTTGACAAGAAAGCAATTTTTGATTTTATTGAACCTATTTTAACTGAAAGAGATTGGAATCACTTGAATAACACTTATTAATTATTTTACTAGTTAGGTTATCATAATCATCCTTATAATCATTGGTGTATTTCCTAAAATGCGATTATATTTCTTTTTCAAATGAACATCCCAGCTGTTGGTGATAACACCAACAGCATCTCTCCCGTTTTTTATTCTTTACTTTTCAATAATGACTATTGTTATTGTTGGTGTTATCACCAACAATTCCCTGAAAGCATCAAAAAACATCATTGCTGAAGGAGCTATAAACCAAAACCCCCATCAAAAAAACTTACCAGTTCATGACACCCAGACTACTTCTCAATTCATAAATTCCCATTATCTTCGCAGAAAATTTGTAAAATGCGTCTAATACTTTCCATACTATTGCTATCAAGCAGTTTCATTTCCTTAAAGGCTCAAAAGAAGGAAGATGTAACAGCCCGTATGAAATCGGATATATCTTATCTGGCAAGCGACCAGCTTGAAGGCCGTCTAACTGGTTCATCAGGAGAAATGCGTTCTTCTTTATACATCGCCGATCAATTTAGAATGAATGGCGTTGCGCCTAAAGGCAATGATTCTGGCTCTTATTTCCAAACATTTAGCATCGTGCGTTTGAGAATTTCTCAATACCGTGGCTCTTTAATTTGGACTGAAAAAAATGGATTGTTGCGTGGTCTAAAATCGGACCGTGCTGAATTCTATCCCCTATCCCAAAGTTGCAACCTTGACAGTATTGATAACGTTCGCACCTTCTTTGCGGGATACGGAATCGTGGCCCCTGAAAACAATTACAGCGATTACCAAGACACAACAGGAATAAGAGGCAAAGTGTTTATCATTAAATTGGGTAGCCCAGAGGCATCTAATCTACACGGTAAATATTCTGCTTATGAAAGTTTAAACTTCAAAGTTGACCAAGCCATAAAATTTGGCGCTAGAGGTGTTGTGTTTATCAATGTTGATACGGCTATAGAAAATCCTAAAGGCAAATTGGACCGTGAAATCAAACCGCGCTCTATACCTGTCATTTTTGTAAATACCATGCAAGCTTCACTGATGAATGCCCAACAAATTAGCTTCAAAGTAGACATCAAACAAATCAATTCAACTGCACATAATGTCATTGGTTACATCAACAACAAAAAGGCAAAAACCATCATTATTGGCGCTCACCAAGACCATTTAGGATACAATGAATTCGGTGGAAGCAGAGACACCAAAGGGGGACAAATCCACAACGGAGCGGATGACAATGCCAGTGGTGTTGCAATGATGCTAGAACTCATGCGCAAAATCAAAAAGTCTAAAAAACTAAGAAACAACAACTATATATTTATTGCATTCAGCGGTGAAGAGCAAGGTTTATTGGGCAGCAACTACTTTGTTAACCATCCTGTGATTGATGTAAAAACCGTTCAATACATGCTAAACTTTGACATGGTTGGTCGCCTTGATTCCAACAAAAAAACTTTGATGGTATATGGAGTTGGAACCACGCCACAATGGAACACCAGTGTTGCTAATTTGAAAACAGATTCTACACAAATAAAAATCAAAACCACTGAAAGCGGCACAGGAAGTTCCGACCATACAAGTTTTTACTATGCCAACATTCCCGTTTTGCATTTCTTTACCGGCCAGCACCACGATTACCATATGCCTTCTGACGATGAAGGTTTGATCAACTACAACGGCATGTATGCGGTATACGGTGTTACCATGCAAATGATACAATCGGTAAATAAGATTAAAGATTTGCCATTTACTGCAACCAAAAGCGAAGAGAGTACCCGCATGGCTTTTAAAGTGAGCTTGGGCATAATGCCTGACTATATTTTTGACGGCGTTGGTTTGCGCATCGATGGTGTTAACCATGGAAAACCAGGCGAAAAAGCAGGCTTGTTGAAAGGTGATATCATCACCAAAATGGGCGATTTTATTATCAGCAATATACAAGATTACATGAAAGCCTTAAGCCAATTTAAAAAAGGCGAAACCATTTCTGTTCTTGTAAAAAGAGGCTCAGAAGAAAAAACGTTACAGGTTACTTTTTAATTAATTATGAAAATCACAGAACACATTAAGAATGCGAACAAAACATTGTTTTCGTTCGAAATATTACCGCCACTAAAAGGCGACAGCATAGACAGCATTTACCATGGCATTGATCCCTTAATGGAATTCAATCCTTCATTTATAGATGTTACTTACCACCGAGAAGACTATGTAGAAAAGAAACGTAGCGATGGTTCGTTTGTTAAAGTTGCTACGAAGAAAAGACCTGGTACAGTTGCCATTTGCGCTGCAGTTATGCATAAGTATAACATCGACACCGTGCCACATATTATTTGTGGTGGTTTTACCCGCGAAGACACTGAGAATGCTTTGATCGATTTGAACTTCTTAGGTATAGACAATGTTCTAGCGCTAAGAGGTGACAATGCTAAAAACGAAAATATTTTCACGCCAGAAGATGGTGGAAACACCAATTCGCTAGACCTTATTCATCAAATAAAGAACATGAACAGTGGCATTTATATGGATGAAGAATTATCGAATGCCAACATCACCAACTTTTGCATAGGTGCGGCAGCATATCCCGAAAAACACCACGATGCCCCAAACTTAAAAACCGATATGAAGTTTTTAAAGCGCAAAGTGGAAAGTGGTGCTGAATTCATCGTTACGCAAATGTTTTTTGACAACCAGAAATACTTTGAGTTTGTAGCCAAATGCAGAGAAAATGGCATTATGGTTCCCATTATTCCGGGGATCAAACCACTAACAACCAAATCTCAGCTCACCTTGTTGCCAAAATTGTTTCACATAGATTTACCGGATGCTTTGACCGATGAAATCGAACACGCAAAAACGTCTGAGGCAGTAAAGGAAATTGGTATCGAGTGGGCTATTAACCAGTGTAAAGAGTTGATTGATGCTAAAGTGCCTGTCCTGCATTTCTACACCATGGGAAAAAGCGGTGCCACCAAACAAATTTGCGAAAAAATATTTTAATCAGCACATTTGAAAGGCATCGTCATCAAATCGACCGGCAGTTGGTATAAAATCAAGCAAGAAGATTTATCCATCTTAGATGCCCGCATGAAAGGCAAAATAAGATTAAAGGAATTAAACACCACCAATCCTGTAGCGGTGGGCGACCGTGTAGATTATGAATATGAAAGCAGTGGTGACGAAACCTATGGGGTTATAACAGCCGTTGAAAAACGCAACAATTACATTATCCGCAAAAGCAATAAACTGAGCAAACAAGGTCAAATTATTGCTGCAAATATTGACTTGGCCTTGCTACTGGTAACCCTTTCTTCGCCAAAAACTTCACTCGGATTTATTGACCGTTTTTTGGTCATGGCTGGAGCTTACCACATTCCTGTCACTTTGGTTTTTAACAAATACGACCAATACAGCGAAGAAGAAAAATTGTATTACGCCCATTTAAAAGAACTATATGAAAGCCTAGGCTATCCTTGTATTCTTAGTTCTATTTACATGGAAGACTATTTACCAAGCAAACAATTAAGTCAAGCCATTGAAAACAAAACTGTTTTAATTAGCGGCCACTCAGGAGTTGGAAAATCAAGTTTGTTAAATGCACTTTTGCCTTCGGCTTTTCAGAAGGTAGATAAAATAAGCGATTCACACCAAAGGGGTAAGCACACCACCACGTTTGCCGAAATGTTTAACATCAGCGAGCACACCGCTATTATTGATACCCCAGGTATACGCGACTTTGGTATTATTGATATTGAAGAAGCAGAAATTGGCCATTACTTTCCAGAAATCAGACATTATATGCAGACCTGTCGTTTTCATAATTGCAAGCATTTAAATGAACCAGATTGCGCAGTAATCGCAGCCTATGAAAGTGGCGAAATGGCTGCCAGCAGATACTACAATTACTTGAGTATACTGGACAATCAAAATATTTTCAGTTAGATTTTTTCGCTAGAATTGGATTTATCCAACTCAGGCATGCGCAACAAACGTCCATAAAAATTGGAGGTCCCATATTTGCGTTTTACATAATTGGCAAATAAAACACCGAGTACAAAACCAATAGGTAAAGAAGCGTAAAAGATTCTATAGTCCAATTGCATACCTAGGAATAAACCGAAGGCACCGATAATCAAAAACGGGCAAAGTAAAAGCAGGACCCAATAAAACCATTCTATCAGTGTTGCTAAAAATTTAAATCCCATAATTGTTATTAATTTAGAAGGTACAATTGCAATGTTTCTTTTGCTTTCCACCACCCATTTGAGCGCTTTTACATGCACTGCTGCCAATAAGTAAAGCAATAGAAGCAAATAAAAGCAGACGTTTCATCATATAACAAAGGTACATTGAAATTTCAGAATAGCAAATACCATTTTAAAAAGCATTGGCGCAAGAGGTTCTGTGGTTTCGCGAAGCAACACTTCTACTTCCACTGCAGCTGCTCAAACAGATGAGCAAAACAAAAAAGGCGGATAGGGCAATTAAGGATTTCATACTTAGAGAACGGCACAAATTGAGGCAAATGTTATCAATCGTATTGATAGACGCATGCAAAAATCTATAAAATAAAAACAGAAGAATTCCGTTATTAGGCCACTCGCTGACAACGGCCTCATGTGTCAGAAAATTTATTTTTTTTGGCAGAACACTAAACCCTACTTTGTCCACCATAGTGAAACGAAGGTGGAGACCCTAAACCCTATACCCTATTATTTCCACCAGCAAATCAATCCGCCCATTAGCATGAAACAAACAATCCAATATCCGCCGGTAACAGCGATGTATTTAAATCCTCTTTTTTCATACAATGACATGGTACCTATAATAGGAACGGCAACAAAAAGACCACAGATAAATCCGTGCATGGCACCGTGACCGAAGGTTCTAAAGCGGCTTGCATAATCAATAGGCACACCATTAACCAACAATTCAATTTTTGCGCCTTCAGCTTCTGCTTCTTTGATGCCTTGTAAAATAGAGCCAATACCCATTTGGTGAATCACCATCGGATTTAAGGACATGGCCAACATAATTGCAAACAGCAGAGAAACGCCTAAAATCAAAGCCATATTAGGCTTTTCATCAGTAATCGAATCAGGATCAATTCCAATGGCCCTCATCCATACTTTTCCAAAAACAGCTGGGTTGTACCAAATAAATCCCATCACCAATGGAATTAAGGCAGCGACTAAAATGGCTATAAAGTTCATAATGTTTAAAACTAATTGCTTCAAAAAAAGCGAATTAATCCCAATAAAAAAATTATTTTTGTAACAAATGAAATCAAAAAACATCTACTTACTATTTTTCTCAGCCATGGTTTTTATGTCTTCATGTATATATGAAGATGGTCCAAAAATGAGTTTTCGCTCTAAAAAGGCAAGAGCCGTTAACACTTGGGTTATCGATAAAGCCTATGGAGGGGGCGTCGACAATACGGATGCCACCAAAACTGCTTTTGTCAATTACAAATTAGAATTAAAAAACGACGACAATTACCGCCTTTCATATAGACCCTACAATTTACTCGATTATGTAGAGACTGGAACATGGGATTTAAGCGATGACAAATTGTATATTGTATTCAAACCCGCCAATACCACCCAAGAAAACAAAAGCAAAATCCTTCGTTTGAAAAACCACGAAGCATGGGTTATAGTAAATGTCAACAACAAAGATGTTGAGTTGCATTTGGTGGATTAGTTTTTAGTTATTAGTTTTTAGTTATTAGTTATTGGTTAATAGTTATTGATTATTATTTAATGGTTTATCGATGCCTAAATAAGGTTGACCGCTTTAAACTTACTCTTAACTTGTTTGCAATAGCATTTCGAATGGATTGATATTTTATAATTCAGCACCTACGGAGCTGTTTTATTCTGAATGACCTTAACTATAATAATTTAGCTTCTCCGAAGCAATCATAATTCCACTCCTACGGAGTTGTTAATCAGCAAATCGAAATCTCCAACATATTCCGACTGCCTTCCTCTCCCGATAGCTATCGGGACCTCTTGCTCTTGCTGTTAAAGCACATGAGCATTTTTCAATTGAGAACAACGTCACAAACACAAGTCGTTACCGAAATACCCTTCCGAAGACCCTTTTTTGGATTTTGGGCGGTGGCTGTTAGGCGCGCGAAATGAGCGGAAGACGAAGTGTAGTGATAACTACATGAGGCTTATTCTAATATGAACAACGTCACAAATACAATTCGTAACCGAAATATCCTTCCGAAGACCCTTTTTTGGATTTTGGGCGGTGGCTGTTAGGCGCGCGAAATGAGAAAAAGCGGAGTGTGCTACTGCACATGAGCATTTTTCGAATAAGCGCAACGACACAGACGCTAGCCCAAAATCCAAAAAACTAGTGGATTACGCGGACAATTCCGTGAGTCTTAAGTTCAGACCCACAAGCCTCCATCTCTATAAAGAAATAATAATTGCCATCGGCAAATTGCTTGGCATCCCAGGCTTGGTCTTCGCCGTAAAACACCTGCAATCCCCAGCGGTCGAAAACCCAAAGTTTGTACAAATAATTTGGCGAAGGTTCTGGGAACACGTCGTTTACCCCATCATTGTTTGGCGTAAAGACATTGCCTAATTTAAACTGATGTTTGCCATCTATGCTGAGCACATCAATGGTATCTTGGAACGGACAATTGTTGGTTTTAATTCCCCTAACGCAATACTTCCCTTTTTTATTGATGCTTAACAAAGTGTCTAGGGAATTAAAAGGTGTTAGTTCTCCGTTAAAAAACCATTCAACATTTTGAACTGAGCCAAGTATTCTAAGTTTGCCAACAAACTCATGCATAATTGGATTACAAATAATGGTATCTGATTTTAATCCAATGCCCAAAACATCATTTTTAATTTCTATGGTATCGTTGGAGGAACACTTATCTACTTGCACATTCACCCAATAGGTTCCAATGGAATTTACCAAGATGTTGCTGTCGGTTGATCCATTGCTCCACAAATATTTAGCGCTGCGGTAAAAGGTATCGGGATGTATGTTAAGTGTAAATGATTTGCATATAAAAATATCATCAGGCAACTTGAAATTCAAACGGTCAACTACCGTTATCCACTTGCTTATAGAATCATAACAACTGCCATTAAATGCTTTTAGTGTGACCAAATACACTCCTGCCTTTTTGTATTTGTAATAACCCACCTTGGCACTTGAAGTATCGGTGTTGATGCTTGTGTCACCAAAGTCCCATACATATGAATTTGCATTTTTACTGTTGTTGGCCAAAGTCACCTCGCGGTTGCAATTGATGCTAGGCGATATAAAAGCTGAGGTTGTTTCAAATACACAATTTTGCACATTGAATTGGTAATCGCGCTTTGTGGTTCCAATAAGTTTTCCTTTTCTAAATTCTTTTACTAAAATCCCAATCACAAATTGACCTTGCATGGTTGGCGTAATTCTTAAAACACCGGTCTTGGGATTCAAATTAGAAGCTGGCGAAGATGGAATGGCATTGTTAAATGTATAGCCAGATTCGAAAGTTACCTTTGAAAAAGATGGTGTTTCAAAACTTCCACAATCCGGTTTTGAATTGCTTGGTTTGCCAGAATAAGGTTGAAAAAACTCATATACCAAACTGTCTCCATCAGCATCTGTGGCGGAGTGGTCAAAATTCAAAAGGGCATTGGTGCAAAGAAAATTGGGGGGTAAGTTTTTAAACACAGGGCTGGAATTGTACCCAAACCCTGCTGTATCATTCACAGTAGTCCAAAAATTTGCGCCAGTACTCAAAGGATTTAATAAATTAACCAAAGTTCCATTACGGCAGCACCTTTGAAAACTGATAATGTAGCCCCCTGTTCGCGGAGGCAAAGTCATTTGTGTTTTGTATTCATAAGCATCCACACAGGCGTTGGGTGCTATTTTTATACAATTGTAATTTGTTTTTGAAACGCGAACCGGATTATCTCGTTGAACCGTTTTGCAAAGAGAAGGTATATTATTACCTGTATTTCCCTCAAAAACTGCAAAGCTACATGTTGCATCCGATGCAATAGCCGATGTACTACCAGTATAACAGTCAATAAACAAGGCGAGTTTGACTTCATAAACATTTGCACCTAGGTATCTATAGGTCAAATCTCCTCCCACAATATGTGTGGCATAAGACAGCTTAAATAAACATAAAAGTAAAAAAAGTAATAGTTGCTTCAATATTTAATAGACGTTTAGTTTTAGAAATTAGTTGCAAGATAATAAAATTTATTAAAAACTTAAAACCGCTATGTCATTGTTTGGTAATTTTACAAGCATACAGCATAAGTTTACAAATTCTTTACGATTTCCCAGGCTTTATCTGCTTGTAAATGCAGCATTTCAATGCCATTTTTAACCCTGGCACCTCGGGCTGCAAAGCGTTGCATCATGCTGGTGTTTTCGGGATTGTAAACCAAGTCATAAAAACAATGGGAATTGTTAATTTGATCGTAAGGTAAATCCAATACATCTGTTTGGTGTAGTGTGTATGTGCTCATTCCTATTGGCGTACAATTAACAATCAAATCATATTGATTCAAGTCGACATTGCTGTAATTTATTTCACCATTTCTACCACAACCATCATGAGAAATATTCAAATTATCAAGCGCATACTGAATGGCCTTAGAAGAACCGCCACTGCCCAAAACAAGTGCCCTTCCACGCCCATTATACCATGCCTCTAAACTTTTGGAAAAGCCAAAATAGTCGGTGTTATAAGCACTCAATAATTTCGTCTTTGGATCTATTAAAATAAAATTAGCTGCCCCTATTTTGTCAACTTCTTCACTTAACGTATGGCAATACTTAAGAACCTCAGTTTTATGAGGAATTGTAACATTAAATCCGATTAAATCAGTTTGCGAATATATAAGCTCAGGCAAAGCTTCCAAATTTTCAATTGGAAAAGCTTGATAGTCCCAATCCAATAGGTTTTCGTCTTTAAATTTTTGTTTAAAATATGCTGGCGAAAATGAGTGCGCCAAGGGATATCCGATTAGTCCCAATAAAGGCATATTAATTTTTCTTGGCAGACGATTTTGCTTTGATGTATTCAACAACTATTGGCAACAATGAAATGCCAATAATAGCAAAAATAACCATTTCAAAATTGTCTTGAATAAATTGATTTTTTCCTAGCAAGAATCCAAGTGTGGTAACTCCTCCAACCCATAGTGCTGCACCTAAAACACAATTGATGATGTATTTTTTATAGGCCATAGAACCAGCACCCGCAACAAATGGAGCAACTGTTCTAACAATTGGAATAAAACGGGCAATGATAACCGTTTTACCACCGTATTTTTGATAGTAGGCTTCCGTTTTCTCTATGTGTTCACGTTTCAAGAACAGTATTTTTTCTTTGCTTTTAATCAACTTGCCGAAGAATTTCCCAATGACATAGTTGGTGTTATCGCCCAATAAGGCTGCAAGCATTAGCAAAGGAATGAGTATGGCAATATTCAAACTTCCTTCAGAAGCGGCTAATGCGCCTGCTGCAAACAACAATGAATCGCCTGGAAGAAGTGGCATAACAACCAAACCTGTTTCTACAAAAATAATTAAAAACAATATGCCATAGATCCATATGCCGTATTCACCTATCCAATCTTTAAGGTAAACATTTAAGTGCAATAAAATATCTAGTCCGTGTTTGATGATTTCCATGGCGCAAAAGTAAGAAAACTAAAGGAATAAAAAAGACAGGGATTATTCTGCATTTAGATAAGCCAGCAATTCTGTGGCCTCATCTTTTTTCAATTTACCTGCCATCACCAAACGAATTTGTCTGCGTCTCAAAGCACCCTCATATTTCACTTTTTCCATTTCGGTTTCCGGCTCGATAGTAGGCACCAAGACAGGCTTATTTCTTGAATCTATGGCAACAAAAGTATAATAGGCGTCGTTGCATTTATACTTTTCATTTCTTGGAATGTTCTGCGCATACACTTCGATATACACCTCCATACTGGTATTGAATGAGCGTGTAACATAAGCTTCAAGTGTAACTACGTCACCCAAACGGATTGGCTCTTTAAAAGAAACGCCGTCAACACTCGCAGTTACAACAATATTATTGCTGTGCTTTTGAGCTGAAATAGCAGCGACAATATCCATCCAATGCAAGAGCTTTCCGCCCATTAAATTGTTTAATGTATTGGTATCGTTCGGGAGAACGATTTCATTCATAACGGTGTATGAATCTTTTGGGTTTTTTATGTTTGTCATTTTTGTTTTTTATTTTATTCCCATAGCCATTTAAATTTCTTTTTAGGTTTTAACCCAAATGGCACTATGGTGTTTTTTGCTATAAATTCAACGGCTTCTTCAGCGCTATCGGTAACAATAAAAAGGTCTTTGTCGTCTGCACTAATGGTTCCGCTTTCTATCATGTCGTCCATATATTCCAACAGCTTCTTATGGTATTCTCTTCCGAAAATCACCACTGGATAGCGTTTAATCATGGTGGTTTGAATTAAAGTTAAGACCTCAAACAACTCATCAATGGTTCCAAAACCACCTGGCATTGCCACCAGCCCATAAGAATACTTCAACAACAAAACTTTGCGCACAAAGAAGTATCTGATATTCGTAAATTTCTGAAGATAGGGATTTGGATGTTGCTCAAATGGCAATACAATGTTGCATCCAACCGACTTCCCTCCTACTTCAACAGCACCTCTATTGGCGGCTTCCATAATACCAGGACCTCCACCAGTCATAATCGTGAATCCTTTTTTAGCAATTAAACCTGCCAATACCCTTGCACTTTCATAATGCGGATGGTCTTCTTTAAAACGGGCTGAACCAAAAATGGTAATGCAAGGCCCCACAAAGTGCAATACCCTGAATCCTTTTACAAATTCGAGCATCACTTTAATGGTAAAAATAAAATCTTTAACCCTCGACTGCGGTCCTTCTAGAAAATTTATCTCTTCTTTGTTAAATGAATGTTTGCTCATAAATGATGGCTTTTACTTTATTAACTCCAAAAACAAAAAATGATTTCATTTCTAGATATGAATAAGTGAAAATCTATGCAAAAGTAAGATTTCTAATGTCAATCTGCACAAGATTTTAATAAACAAGATGTTTAGATAATTCTTATTTTTGCGAATGGCTGGGTCATGTATTTGTCATTATTGTTTCAAATCATACGAAAGCCACTTAAAATTAGTTAACCCATCTATGTCAACAAAGCGAATATTCCTTTTATTAACTGCCATTTTTAGCCTTGTGAGCGCATGGGCTTATCAACCAGTTGCCCTAGGTCAATGGCGTGTTCACTTGCCATACAACCATGTGGATGCAATATGCGAAACGCCAGACAAGATATATTGTGCCTCAGAAAATGGTTTATACTCATACTCAAAAGCAGACGGCATTACCGAACGTTTATCTCCTGCCAATGGCTTTTCAGCCTACAAAGTAAAATGCATGGCTTATGATTGGAATTCAGGAACCCTCATTATTGTTTATGCTGATTCTAGAATTGAAATGGTTAAAAACAAAACCATTGAAAAAAACGATGACGTGTACAGAAAAACCATCGTTGGTGAAAAGACCATACACCATATCCAAATAAGTAACAACATGGCATACATCAGCACATCATTTGGCTTATTGGAATTTGACTTCAAAAAGAATGAAATAAAAAACTCGTATTTGAATATCGGTCCCGGCGGCTCGGTGATTGATGTTTATGCATCTACCGTTTTAGGAGATAGCATTTATATCAGCAGCAAAACCGGCATTTACAGCGGATTTATTAGTCCAAGCACCAATTTAGCCGATTACACCAATTGGCATTTAAGCATCGCTGCAAATATTAAATCGCAAACACTTACCGCTTTTAACCAGTCTATTTATGCTGAATTAGACAGTCAATTGATCGTAAAGAAAGGCAATGCATGGCAGGTCTTTAAGCCAAGTGCACGCAAAAGAATAATCACCAATATTGATGTTCAACACGACAAATTAATTATTGGCTCATTTGCTGACAGCATTTACACCATTGACAAAACCGGAAGAGAAAACAACAAAGGCATCAATGTTTTAAATCAAAGTATCTTGGATTATGATGGACTGTTCTGGTATTCCAGTCCTTCGAATGGCTTGGTGCTTATGCATCCTAACGGCGAGCAAGTATACTATCCAAATGGTCCACGCTCTACCGATGCATTTTCATTCGTTAATGCCTATGGAAATTTATTCACTCTAGCGGGCGGGTTCATGCCAACCACCGATGCGCCAACATTTAACGGAAACAAATACTATTACTTCAACAACTTCGAATGGAGCAATTCACCAAGCGATCCATTCACCTATCCATTGTTCGATTACATCACCGCTTCTTACCAAAAGTCAAACGGCCGCTTGTACATAGGCACCTTTGGCAGAGGGATATTGCAGCTAAACAATGGCGTTGCCACTAAGATATACAACGAAACCAATTCACCCCTTAAGAAGCAAGTATATTACACCATTATCCGCGGCCTAGCAAGCGACAACCGCGACAACCTTTGGATCAGTAATTTTAATGTCGACAGCGCCTTGTTGCGCATGAGTCCTTCAGGTTCTTTTACCAGCTTTAAATTACCTGTTAACAAAACAGGAAAAATTGTCATTGACAATAAAAACAACAAATGGATTTTAACCCCAGGTGAAAGCAGTGGCATATTGGCCTTTAATGAAAAATCATTGAGCAATACCAACGATGATGTTTCAATATTGGTGAATACCGCAAAAGGAACAGGCAACCTACCAAGCAATGCAGTTAACGATATTGCTTTCACCAAATCAGGGGAATTGCTCATTGGAACTGATCAAGGTTTTGTGCGCATTCGAAATCCGAACAATGCCTTTACAGGTGGTGATTTCGATGCAACATCTATTGTTGTTTCGGTTGACTCAAACAGCAATTTAGGCGGTAAAGTGCTGGAGCATGAAGTAATAAATTGTATTGTTGTAGATGGGGGTGATAGACGATGGTTTGGCACCAACAAAGGCGCTTGGCTTTACGACAGCGATGGCGAAACTTTATTGCAGCATTTTACCAAGGAAAACTCACCTCTGATGTCAGACAATGTAGTTTGTATTGGCATCATGGAATCTACCGGCGAGGTGTTCTTTGGCACCGACCAAGGCATTGCGTCATACCGTTCTGATGCGATTCCTGCTTCAAAAGAATTTAGCGAATTGGTAATTTTCCCTAATCCGGTTAAGCCAACATATGAGGGCGACATTGCTATTACCGGCATGCCCGATAACACCTTGGTAAAAATCACCGACATCAATGGCGCCTTGGTGTATCAAACTTTTTCAAATGGAAGTTTGGCAAAATGGAATGGCCAAAACTTTGATGGGGTTAAAGTTTCTACTGGTGTCTATTTGGTATTTTGCATCAATGCAGAAGGCACTGAATCTCAAGTTGGCAAGATATTATTTGTTCACTAAGCTTTGGAAAACAAGACCCGTGGCATCGTTATAAGAACCATTAAGTATGGCGAATCGTCTGCAATCTGCAATATTTTAACGGAACAATTTGGTTTGCTTGGCTTTCACATTCCCGGCGTTTACAAAAACAAAGGCAAGGTGAAAATGTCTTATTTACAGCCATTAAACACGGTTGAATTGAGTCTGAACTATAAAAAGAACAGCAACCTGCAACGCATTATCGACATTACTTGCCACTCTTACCCTGAATTAAAATCATTTTCACAACAGGCCTTTTACCAAGTTTTTTGTGAACTTGTTCAGCAAACCATAAAAGAAAATGAGTTAAACAAAAACCTATTTGAATACTTACACCATGAGGCTATTCCGAGCTTGAATACAGAAATTCACTTTTGGCAACTGCCCTTCACAATGCTCAATGTGCTTCATAAGTATGGCTGTTCCCCAAATTGCGAATCCTACACAGATGATGCTTATCTAGATTTGCAAAACGGAACATTTATAGAAACCCTTTTGCCTTTAAAATCAATAGCAGAAAAAGACAGTTCTGCCATTGTATTTCAAATCTTAACCCAAGGGATTACCCATTTACCCAAAGACAAAAACCTAAGGTTAAAAGTTATAGAAGAATTGCTAAGGTATTTTCAATACCACGTTTCCGAGCATTTCGAACTCAGAAGCCGCAGCATTTTAAGTGAAGTATTAAGTGCTTAATCTATTGGTTTAATTTTACCGAAATTAAGACTTAAGCCCATAGACAAGTTAAAGAACATCCCAGCTCCTACTTTTGCTGCCATGGTTGGATAACGGCCAATTTCAGCGCCTATACTCCAATAATTTTTAATGCTGTTGCGGTGAAAAATGCCAAACTTAAAACCTGGTTTTACCTTCCGATCAAGAACATTGTGCGAGGGTGTTAAATCGTAATCATAAGGATCTTTAAATACGCCCGCTTGAAATTGGTGAGCAACAGGCACGATCAAAGTTGCATAGGTCTCTAAGTGCATGTCATTGTATTTAACACCATAATTCGACTTGGTTCCATTTGCAGAAATGGATTTAAACTTAAAACCAAACAGCATATTTAAATAGCTGGTATTGGTATATACTTTTTCTCTTATGAATTCATTAGAAGCGGATGAAATATTATAAACTTCATACCCATAATTTACCCTGCCATTTAACAGTTCATTTCTTTTGATGTATTGGGTACCGCCTGTAAAAGCAAGTATTCTGCGCACTTCCCCGGGCACGGTGGTATAATCTAAGGTCCTTGTATTTGCTGTTGCTCCCCAAGCCAAAGCCACATTGATGTATTTCTTTTTGTGAAAATCTATTAGGTGAAAATCCAATTCAAACTCATGAATCATACCCCCTTTTCGCTTGGCATCTGGTCGGTAAACATCTCGCTTCGAATAATCAGAATAATAACCGTTCTCAGCCTTTCCCACCATAGGGTAATAAAAATTATAGAGTAAACGAATCCGGCTGGCGGGATAATAGGTGTAACGCAATTGAGGACCGATACCTATCAATGGGCGAACTGACATCATGATAGAAACATTGTGCTTCTTGATGTCATCGGCATCGGAATGAATAAGTTTAATTTGTGCTTTGGCTTCAAGAACTAAAACGAGCATTAGGATGCCGAGTATTAAACGTAAAGATTTTCCAAACTTCATAGGACAAACTTAAGAAACAAATATGAAAACTTCGAAACATTTTCTAAAACCAAACGTATAAATTGCACAATCAAAGCAAAGCAACCTTTAAGTCGTTTTCAAATCATTCAACTTTGGATTTATTCACCCAACAATACAAGCCCGAAAGCAACCTATTGCCTTATGATGGCGAGGTATACAACTATGGTCCTATTTTTTCAATTGCGCAAAGCAATGCATTTTTCGAAAAACTAAGGCAAGAAATCAACTGGCAAAATGATGTGGTAAAAATGTATGGCAAAACCATAGAATGCAAAAGACAAACGGCTTGGATGGGGGAAGATTATTTTGAATATACGTATTCCGGCATTGTAAAGAGGGCCGAGCTTTTCACGCCTTTAATCACTGAAATCAAAAATCAAATTGAAATGGTTTGCAAACAAAAACTTAATTCCTGTTTGCTCAACTTATACAAAGATGGCAGCGAGGGAATGTCGTGGCATAGTGACAATGAAAAAACCATGGGTGAAGAACCATTCATTGCTTCTTTGAGTTTGGGTGCAGCCAGGAAATTTTCGTTTAAGCACAACGACAGCAAACAAAAAGTTGACCTTTTCTTAGAGCATGGGAGTTTAATCGTCATGCAAGGGGTCACGCAAAAGCATTGGAAACATGCGCTTCCTACATCAAGCAAGGTCAATTCTCCGCGTATCAACCTCACGTTTCGGAATTTTGTGCATTTATAATTCAGAACATTTTTAAGACATCATTGTTCCTAACTATATGTCAAACTACCTTATTGTTGGAGCCTCATCAGGCATTGGAAAAGCCATAGCAGAAGATTTAGCCAAAGCTGGCCATCAAGTCTATGGAACATATAACAAGAATCTTTGTAGCGACCAAGAGAATTTAAACTACCATTTCCTTGATGTCTTGTCGGACACCTATGATGTGTCTTTTCTTCCTGAAAAGATTGACGGCCTTGTATACTGTCCCGGCAGCATTGTTTTAAAACCATTTCACCGTATAAAGGCAGAAGACTTTGCGAACGATTATCAATTGCAAACCATTGGCGCCATCAAAACCATACAAGCTGTTTTGCCACGCTTAAAAGAATCTGGCAATGGAAGTGTTGTTTTATTTTCTACCCTTGCTGTGCAAACGGGATTGAATTTCCATTCTATGGTTGCAAGCTCAAAGGGAGCAATTGAAGGATTAAGCCGCGCTTTGGCTGCAGAATTTGCACCCAGCATACGTGTCAACTGCATAGCACCTTCATTAACAGACACACCACTTGCTGCCAGTCTGTTAAACACCGAAGAAAAAAAACTGGCCAATGCCCAACGCCATCCTTTAAAACGTATTGGAAGCGCTGAAGACATTTCCAATCTTGCATGCTTTTTACTTTCTGACAAATCTGCTTGGATGACTGGACAAATACTTCATCTAGATGGCGGAATGTCTGTATTAAAATAAAATAGACCTAAGGATTTGATTAAAAGCACTTTGTAATTTCCTGTTTTTATTTACCTTTGCAGCCTAACATTCAATATTATGGCAAAAGACAGCAACGGAAATGAACTTAAAGATGGCGATACAGTTACCTTAATCAAAGACCTAAAAGTAAGAGGTTCTTCAAGCGTTTTGAAAAGAGGATCTGTTGGTAAAAACATCCGCCTAACAGACGATGAAGGTGAAATTGAATGCAAAATTGACAAAGTCATGATGGTCTTAAAAACTGAGTTTTTGAAAAAAGCTTAATTGGACCTTACATAAACATCGAAAGAGACAATTGAATAAATTGTCTCTTTTTTTTATTGATAAACGACAAATAATTGATTTCAACGAAAAAGACTTTCATTAAAAAATTAGTCCTATACATTTGAACCTATGTCAGAAAAACTGAGAGTCATTCTTACGGGTGCCACCGGTATGGTAGGCGAAGGCGTCTTAATTGAATGCTTAAAAAACCCTATGGTTGAAAGCGTTCTATTGGTAAACAGAAAACCCTGTTTGTTTATACATCCCAAACTTAAAGAAATAACACATCAAGATTTTTTCAATCTTAGCCCTATTGAAAACGGGTTAAGCGGTTACAATACCTGCTTGTTTTGTTTAGGCGTTTCTTCTGTTGGGATGAACGAAGATGATTACACAAAGGTTACCTATACACTGACCATGAATTTTGCACGCACAGTTTCTCGACTTAATCCAAACATGAGCTTCTCCTATATTTCAGGAACTGGAACCGATAGCAGTGAAAAAGGCAGAATCATGTGGGCAAGGGTAAAAGGCAAAACAGAAAACGATTTGATGAAGCTCCCTTTTAAAGCAGCCTATGCCTTCAGACCAGGTATGTTAAAACCTACCGAAGGCCAGAAAAACACCTTGAAATATTACAAATATTTAGGCTGGTTATACCCTGTTTTAAAACTTATTGCACCAAACACCGCATCGAGTTTACAGGAGTTGGGATTGGCTATGATAAATGCTTCTGCCAACGGTAGCGAAAAGAAAATTTTAGAAGTAAAAGACATTATACAATTAGCAAAATAAAACATGGTTTACAAAAACTCATTCGACAGAACGACAAAAGTAATTTCAACCTTAACTTGTTTGTTACTTATTTCTTTAGTTGTTAAATTTTGGTTCGACGACATTGGTTTAA
>CANFXY010000035.1 GCA_947451105.1 Bacteroidota bacterium
GCAAATGTCATCTTCGAATACCATCGCAATGGCGCCTGATTTTTCGAATTCAGAAATTAGGATATTGCTCATCTCTCTGGCCAGTTCTGGATTTTCAGAGGGCATGGAAGACCCTGCGCCGCAGCAGGTATTGTTAAGCGTGGGCATAGTCCATGTGCATTGTGTCATTTTGCCAATCAAGGCATTTATCCATTCGCTTCGACAACAGTCTTTCACTAAAAAATAATGTCCAGATATTGATTCGAGATGTTTTGAATTTAATTTATCGACTAAGGTGTTCAGACCTTTGCTGTTTTTGGCCAAATGGGTTGCATTGTTATGTGAAACCGTGTTGTTGAATATTTTAGGGTACTGGTTTTGATAGCAATTCAGACATTTGGAGTTGTTGCAAATGAGGTCATTTTGTCCAAAAACTTTAAGATTGTATTCTGCTATATTTTTAGCTGCCTTTAATTCACCGCGATCGAAATAGGGCAATCCACAGCATGTTGCTTCATTTGCTTCGGTAAAAGTGATGTTGAGCGTGCTGCACAACTTTTTGAAATTATCATGTGTCTCAGGATAATAGTGTTTGGTAATGCAGGAGATTTGAAGCGCGCTTGGCATAATGCAATATTAATTCAGTAAAAATAGAATTTTATCAATTAAATTCGTAGCTTTTCAACAAGTTTTGAAAATAATTTAAAAATTTATTTAAGCTCATACCACGAAATACTCAATAGAAGTGTCTTGGTTTCAAATTGAGCAGATTGTGGAGCAATATACAGTATTCAATGAAGGAAGAAGACCTTATAAAAGGCTGTGTCAAAGAGGACAGGGTGTGTCAGAAGGAGCTTTACAAACGCTTTGCTGGTAAAATGATGGCTGTATGTTTACGATACTCGAACAGTAGAATGGAGGCTGAAGACATCCTTCAAGACGGCTTTATTAAAGTGTTTGACAACATTTCTAAATTCAAAATGGAAGGTTCTTTAGAGGGTTGGGTTCGTCGTATTATGGTAAATACGGCCATCAATAAAATACGCTCAAACAAAATGAAGTTTGAGGATATATCCGCTGGCAGTAATGAATGGGACCAACATGATTATTCCGTTCTTGATAAAATGTCAGAACAAGATTTATTGAAAATGGTTGCCCAAATGCCACAAGGCTACAAATATGTGTTTAGCATGTATGCCATAGAAGGTTATAGTCACAAAGAAATTGCAGATAATTTAGGTATTGAAGAAGCGAGCTCAAGGAGCCAATATGCTAAAGCAAAAAAATATTTACAACAACAAATCATCAATATAGAAAAGATAAACTTATGATGGAAAATTCATTTGAAAAGCGAATTGCCGATAAGCTGAAAAACACAGAAGTTCAGCCAAGCGAACATTTGCTGGATTCGATATTCGAAAAAAGAGCGGCTAAAGCAAAGCGCTTTGCGGTCTACCCCTTTGCAGGCGCTATAATAGGCATTGCAGTTATTGCGCTTATTGGTTTTTGGTCTTGGAGCGACGGTTCCAAGTCTTCTGTACAAGCAAACAACGGCATTGCTGCAGCCGATGGGACAAATTCAGAGAATCAAGTTCAATCTGAAAATAAAGCAGAGTCAATTGCAACTGAAAACAAAACAACTGAACGTGGGTTGTTAGACCAGGAGATTCAAGTTTCTAATCCGTCGAAGAGGAATAATTCTTCAAATGCGAAATCAAACGGCAGGACAAAAAATGCAGACCTTAAAGCAAGCATTAAAGAAAAAGGTTTGATTACTTCAAATGCAATCGGTTCTGAGATTGACAACAATTATTTCAATGTTGGAAAGGGCGAAAGGCCATTGATTCAAAAAGTAGAACACCAAGGCAATAGCCATTTATATGTATATGAAACAATAGGCGACGAAGCTTTGGTAAACCGCGATTTCTTGTTTAGCCGCATTGCAAGACTGCGTAAAATTGCGGTTAAGAAAAGCATTGAATCAATTGAAATGGTTGAAAATAAACCTGTGAAAAGAAACGGACCAGTTAAAAGTAAGCGTCCAATTTATCTTGATTTTATGTTTAATCCGGGTATTAACATGATGCTTTTAAGTGGTGAAAATGCGCTGGTAGATGCAGGAAATGCAATGTCTAAAGTTTCAATTAACCAAGGTCTTGGAATTAGAGTTTCCGTGCCGGTTTCACCGCAATGGAATGTATTTGCTGGATTGAATTACAAAGAGCAATCCAATCAGTACAAAGGCAGGTTGTTGTATACAAAAGACCAGACTCAAATCAATCAAACTGTTAGGTATATCAACGATCCTATTAAAGGCGTCGTGAAGGTAGTGACTTACGATACGGTTATGGTAAAGGCTTCAAACAGCCTGAGTGTCAACTTCAAAAATCAATATAAAATCTTCCAAGTGCCAATTGGTTTTTCATACAATTTTGGTTACAAAGCATTTGATTTTGCGCTTAACGGATCTGCGCTTTTCAATTACATCAAAAGCAGCCAGGGTCAAAACATTAATTTAGACCAACACACTGTGCTTCCATATAGTTCAAGCAAAGGTGCTTTTGGATTTGGTGCTGGTTTGAGTGTAATGAGCGCCTACAAATTAAACAACAGAATACGTTTAATTGCTGAGCCAGGTTTGCAGTATTTTGGATTAAGGTCAAATCATTTTGGGAACAATTTATCAGAGAGGGTTTTAAGTCCACAATTAACTATTGGTTTAAGGTATACTTTATTTTGAAAAGACTAGCAGCATATCTTTTCCTATTGTCTTCGTTCGCAGCGTATTCACAGCCTGCAACTGGGCGAATACAAACCAGCAACTTAGTGCTTCGTTTGGGCTCAGATGGTTTTGTGAAAGACAGTGCAAAATCCGCTGCTATAAAAAACACAAATGGGATGGCCTTGTTGCAAAATGCATCCGTTTGGATGTCGGCTACCGACAGCGCTGGTATGAATAGGTTGGCGGTTCAAGATTTGTTCAATGGAATTGGCGAGTTTTGGTCTGGTCCCATGACTTTATCAAACGAGCAAGCGGCTAATTCAACGCAATGGAATAAAGTGTATTCCATGTCAAAAAGTGACATTAAATTCCACAACGATAATTACAAGAACCAGTCGTATGTCGCAAGTCCTAGAATAGGCTATTGGCCCGGTTCTTTAGGCTTTCCTTACACACAGGTATTGGCGCCCTTTGTGGATTTAGAAAACAACAATAGGGTATATGAACCTTCAAAGGGCGACTATCCGTATATTGAATCTGATGCCGTATTGTTCTCCATTTCAAACGATGTATTTGGGTCACATTCTGTAAGTAGAGGATTGCCATTGGGTATAGAGTTGCACACCACGGTGATGTCATTTGATGAACCCGCTTTGAAGAATTGTTTCATGGTCCGTTACGCGGTTTTTAACCGTTCGAATAGAAACTATACAAATTTCAGGTTTAGTCCGGTTTTGAATTTTGGAATTGGGGGTTTAGAAAACGAGTATATAGGCACTGAAATTGGGGCGCAAGCAATTTATTCAATAAATGATACAAGTGAAGCAACGTTTTCAAAAAAGCTTGTGTCTTTAGGTTGTATGGCGCTTAATAAACATATTGCATCAAGCATGTATTTTGAAAACAATGCAGATCCTATTAATGGCCTACCTGATTCTGCGCAGCATTTTATGAATTTAATGCAAGGCAAGTGGAAGAATGGAAAGGGTTTGAATTACGGAAGTAATGGCGTAGATGGTTCCGGAACTGCACGCTATGTGTATCCTGATACAACAGATTTCACACATTCAAATATGAGATGGTTGGATCAAGTTCCAGGCAAAAAGATTGGTTTGTTAAATTTTGATTCCATAGAATTAAAAAGGGGAGAGGCGACCTATTACGATGTGGCGTTTTTTTATGTTGAAGAAAACTTCAAATCTTTTAAACAAATTGGAGAAAATTGTTTAAGGATTAAGCAAGTATTAAATACTAAAAACCTCTTAAAAATAGACCAAAATACTCCCCAAAAAGCACCAATTTTAACCTTGTTTCCCAATCCATTAAAAATTGGGGATAAATTGAAGGTTCAAACAGTCCTTGAAAGCCCTGATTGTATAACACTTATGGATATGAACGGAAGGGAAATCTGCAAATTGGATTTGGATGATAGCGATAAAAGCATTATATTACCACCTGATTTAAATGCAGGTGTGTATATGATAGAATATAAAACATTAAACATTGTACATGTACACAAACTAATTTTAACCCATTAAAAAAGCAACAACACGATATGAATAGAATATACAAAATTTTTCTTTTACTGATTGTAATCCTTGGATTGCAATACGAAGCTAAGGCTTCCCACATGATGGGTGGGGACATAGCTTACGAGTGTATTTCCCCAGGAAAATACAAGGTTGTATTAAAGATTTACCGCGATTGCCGTGGTATACCTTTCAACAGTCCATCGATTACAGCTTTTTGTAAAGATGGAACAAATTCAACTTCATTGAATTATACAAGAACTGCAATCAATGATTTGACTCCAACCTGTACTGGTGGAACCGCGCCATGCAATCCCCAAAATACCCCATCAAATGAGGGTATTGAAGAGCACGTGTTTGAAGCAATAATGGACTTTAACACAAGTCCATTCAAAGCCTTAAAAGATGCAGGTTGTTGCGAAATTCTAATCAAAGTTGAACAATGTTGCCGCAACGGTGCAATTACCACCATCAGTCCAGGTAATTTCTATACAGATGCAATGTTGAACATTTGTACCATCGGAAACAAATGTAACACATCTCCACAGTTGTCTATTCCTCCAGTGGCTTATGTTTGTTGCAACCAACCATTCACCTACAACAATGGTGTTCGTGAGGTAATTGATGGCGATAGTTTGTCATACGAATTGGCAACACCTCTGAATGCGAATAACTCAAACGAAACTTATACAGGTAGCTTTACCCAAACAATCCCAATGACCCCATACTGCCCACCAAATCCTGGTGTGATCAATTGCAGAGCTTTACCAAATGCAAAACCACCTAGAGGTTTTTACTTTGACAAAGAAACTGGGGATATCGTGTTTACCCCAACCAAATGTGATGAGGTTGGTATTATTGTTATCAAAATTACAGAGTGGAGGCGAGATTCGTCCACCCGAAAAATGCAAGTAATCGGTTACACGAGGCGTGACATGCAGGTTGTTGTTAAGCAATGTCCAGATAACAACCCTCCTTACTTTACAGGAAATAACAAGTATTCTGTTTGCGAAGGAAATAAAATCTGTTTCACCATTGGAACAAAAGATGATCCATATTTACCTAAGCAAACCCGTTTGGATACCGTTCAATTAACTTGGAACTTTGGTATACCAGGTGCAACATTCACGATTGTAGATCCAACTGCCCGTGAAAAAGAGGCGATGTTCTGTTGGCAAACCAAAATTGGTGATGCACGTTCAAACGTTTATGCTTTCACCGCAACAGCCAAAGATGACAACTGTCCAAGACCTTCGTCTGCCAACAAAGGGTATACAGTAACTGTTAAACCTAAGGCTAGAGCAAAACGTAAATACGACATTTTGGAATGTGGTAAATTGAGGTTTACTTCTTTCCCAGTGGATACGGTGAACTACAACCAAAAGAACTACAGACACAAATTCACCATCCGTGACTCCACAAACTCAGGAACGCCGTATTACCTAGGTTTTGTAGGCAAAGACAGTGTTAAGTTCAAGCGCGGTGGTAAATACATTATTGAATACGAAATTACCAATCCTCCATACAACTGTCCAAGTATATATTCTGATACAGTAATTATACCTCCAGTTTTGGATGTTCAGTTGAAATTTGGTAGAGACACCTTCGTGTGTGCAGGCAATAGCATCACCTTGCAACCAATTGTTGCCAATGGTGTTCCAGCATACAAATACAAATGGGAGGTACCACTTGGAACGTTTAATCCTAAAGATACAACGACAACTTACACATTAGTTAAACCAACTGCTACAACTAAATTGTTGTTGATCTTAACTGATAAAAACAAATGTGTAGACAGCGATACCGTAACAGTTCACTACCAACCAAATCCGGTTGTTAATATTGGACCTGACCAAAGAATTTGTACCTATAACAACGTAACCTTGGATGCTCAAAATGCGGATACCATGCGTTACTATTGGCAGCCTAATGGTGACAGTACCCGTCAAATAACAGTTAATGTAGCTGGTAAATACATTGCAAAAGTTATAGACCATCTCGGTTGTAACACAAGCGATACCATGGAACTTTTTGTAAACGACACCGTTGTAGCAATTGCAAAACCAGACCGTGAGATTTGTATATTTGATACCTTAAAAGTAAAAGGTCAACGCAGACCAAAAGGATATACCAGAACCATCACTTGGAGAGATATTGCCTCAGGTACCAATTTGGCTACCGATAGTTCATTCAAGTTAAGAATCACCACCATGGTGCCAAAAGACTATGAAATGTATTTAAAGGTAACCCAAGGCGGTGTAACATGCGAAGATAAAGACACCTTCAACTTGGTGGTCAATGCCTTGCCAACGTTTTTATTCGCCGGACTACCACCTCGATGTTATGCTGATGGAGCGATTAACTTAACCCAATCAAATATCACCAAGGCATACTCAGGTGATAAATCACAAAGCACCAATGATGTTCGTTATTTCCAACAGTACAAAAAACCAAGTTGGGTAACCGGTGGACCAGTGGGCGTGAATGTATTCGTGTATGATTTTCCTAAATTCATTAAAAATGCCGCAGTTCCTAAAGCGGGCTTGAGAGATACCATTTGCTACGATTACAGAGATTACAAAGGTTGCTACAATAAAGAATGTAAACCAACCAAATTGAATCCAAATCCAGATGTATATGTTAGAGACAGTACCTACTGTCAAAAAGCTGGTTTGATTACTTTGGATAGACAAATCGTTCGCCCATTCTCTAAAATTGGTGGAATTGAATCATGGAGAGTAATCGATGTTCCACTAGGTTCTGGCGTAGATCCAGCGTCTATATTGATGCCAGATTTGTCTGTGACACCGAACACCATGTTAATGGATCCAGGTAAAGAAGGGGAAAACGAAAAAACAGGGGTCTACACAATTGAGTATTGCTTTGCAGATGCTATTACCAGTTGTAAAACATGTGACACCGCTTTCGTAAGGGTTATTAAATTGCCGGAAATAGAATTCACGGGTATGCCAAAATTGTGTATCAATGATCCATTGGCTATATTAGATAGTTTTGTTGTTGACAAAGTAAATGGAGGTAGATTCCCTTCTGGTACTTGGGAAACCATTGAATATGGTGGGTCAAGAGACCTAAGCAATCCTAACATTGCACCTAAAATTCAAAAATCAATGGTGAACAAAAAACTATTTGATCCAAAATACGGAGCAGGTCAATACATTGTTAAATTAACGGATGTGTCTAGTGGTTGCCCAGTAACGGATAGTACTGAAATACTAGTTAATGGATTGCCAATTATACAAATTGATGTTCCTGATACCGTGTGTTCTAGTTCTCCAGCTTTCACTTTAAACAATATATTGCCAGCTGGCAATGTAGGTAAATGGACAGGCGTTGGTGTTGTGGGACGTGATTTCAATCCTGGTGTTAGCGCTAAGACAAAACAATACGAAGGACCGATAAGAGTTAAATTTGCCTACACCAATCCTTTGACTGGCTGTACTTCATCAGACTCTCAAACCTTGTTAATTCAATCTCAACCTGAGGTTACCATTAAGACGCCTAAACCATACCAACAGTGTGAGGGTAAAGACTTCGATTTGACTTCAACTAAAAGTTGGGCAAGTAGAACCAAATGGTCTACCAATGGTGATGGCAATTTTAATAAGCCAGATTCATTGCCAAGCAAATATTTCCATGGATTAAATGACACAGCAATCAATGGAATGTCAGGAAAAGTGAGGTTGACAATCTCAACCATTAAAGAAGGTGTTTGCCCTGTGGCTAAAGACAACATTGATTTAATCATAGAACCGTATCCTCAGTTTGATTTCATGGGCGACCCAGAAGTACAATGCGAACCTGCAATTGTTAACTTTACTGCGCTCATAGCAAAACCAGCTGGTTCTCCAAACTTAAGATACAACTGGTGGTATGGCAACGGTGATTCACTAATGCAAAGCACAACCTTTAACCCATCAAACATAAAATATGATACGGCTAAACGCACCTGGTATGATGTTACACTGATTGTAGACAATCAATGGGGTGTTGGACCAACTCAAGCCTGTTCGATTAGAAAAGACTCATTCGAATACATTAAGGTATTGCCTCAACCTAAAGCTGGATACAGCAGCGACCCAGGATTCTTTACAACTGTTGCTTTCCCTAAATTTAAGTTCTTTGACCAAACAAAAGTAAGATGGCAAAGACCAGATGTGAGAATGGATTATGAGTGGAACTTTGGAAGTGGTGATGTAGATGATACCAGCACAAAAATGAATCCTATTCATTCATACACAGCAGATACAATGAAGTACTTTGTGCATCTAACTTCAACCATTAGATATGTTTACAAGAACCAAGAGTATACTTGTTGGGATTCTATTAGCCAATTGCGTAAAATTGGTCCAGACGTAACAGTGTTTGTGCCAACAGCCTTCAGTCCTGAGAAAACTGGTCCTGGTGCTAACAACGTATTCAAAGCTGTTGTGAATGGTGAGAAAACCTTCCACATCGAATTGTTCAACCGTTGGGGTGAAATGCTTTGGAAAACCGACGATAAAAACGCAAGTTGGGACGGTTTCTACAGAGGTGTTGAAGCTCAGCAAGACGTATACATGTGGGTAATTAAGGTTACTGCATATGACGGTGAGGAGTATCAATACGAAGGTACCGTTACACTGTTAAGATAAGAACTATTTTGGAATGACAGGTTAAGTGTTTGCTTAGCCTGTCATTTTGTATTTTTATAAATGTTGTCTAAAGCTAAAATATGGATTGTTCTTTTGCTCTGTTTCAGTGCAATGGGAGCATATGCGTCTCATATTTCTGGAGCTGAGATAACATACAAACATTTGGTAGGCTCAACTTACAGATTTAAACTTAAGGTTTACCGCGATTGCAATGAATGTAAGTTTAACGGAATTGGGGGAGGTGACAACAACAGTTCTTGCAATGAAGTGCCAGATTTGTTGATCAAGGGTGCCTTAGGAACAAGTAATTCAACTTCTGTTTTAGGCAATATTGAAATTACCAGAAAATCAATTCAAGATGTTTCTTTAGCTTGTAATTCTTCGCTAAGTAAATGTAGGCCAGGTTCTACTTTAAATATTGGATATGAAGTTCACGAATTTGAAGGGGATTTTGATTTTTCTAAATTGGTAGTTGATGGTTATTGCAAATTGGATGTGTCTATTAGCATGTCTTCGCGCAGTGTTGGAATCAACCCACAACAATCTGAGCAAAACTTTTTCAACTACACCATGCTTAATTTGTGTGAAGCTTTGCCAAATGAGTCTGTTGAATTTGCAGCCAATCCACAATTTGTTCATTTCTTAAATCAATCCAATTTTAACGCATTAAACGTAGTTAATCCAGATAATGATTCATTGGTTTTTAGTTTAAAACCCGCATTAGCCAATAGAAATGTTTCAATTACTTATGAAAATGGCCGCAACAGCGATATGCCATTTGCCTATTTTTGTCAATCATCTGGAGTTCCACCATGCCCCGTAAATTTGTTGGGTAATTTGGTTGAAGGTTTCTATTGTTCCAAAACCAATGGTGACATTGCTTTTACACCGACCCAAACCAATCAAGGCGGTGTGGTGGTGGTTGAATGTGAAGAATGGAAACGAAATGCAATTGGCGTTTATTATTTGGCTGGTGTTGTGCGCAGGGATGTTTATTCTGAAGTAATAAGCGCCAGCAATAATTTGCCAAGTATTAAAACCAAGCTTGGCCGATACACCATATGCGAAGGGGATAATTTCTCACTTGAAATTAATGTTGACGATTTGCCTTTTGGGGTATCTTCTAACGACACGGTAAACATGGATTTGTTTTCAAGTCTGCCCGGTGCAACATTAGAAAAAATAGCAGTCAATTATGCACCGTATTTTAAGTACGTATTAAAAGTAGAACCAGCATTAGGTCAGATAGGTGAGCATGTCTTAACGCTAATTGCGCGCGACAACCACTGTCCTTTAATCGGCCAAGTGTCTAAAAGTTTTACCTTCATTGTTCTTGAAAAACGAAGTTTAAAGGTATTAACCGAAATTAAAAATTGTGGTGTATTAAATGCCAATGCATCGAACTTTCCAAATAAGTTAATTAGTTGGACCTTAAAAGATGCATCATTGAATATTTTAAAGCAGCAAAATTCTAAAAAATTCAATACACAGTTGCTCAATTCAGGGGTCTATTATCTTGAATCCATCTTGCCTGCAGAAAAGGGCTTTTGCGAAATTAGAAGAATAGACACAATAGCTGTATCAGGTTTAAAATCACCGGTACTAAATATGGGAGTAGACTACAGCGTTTGTAAGGGTTCAGATTTGAGTATTTCTCCTAAATATTTTGAAGCATTTGACGCCTATGAATTATCCGTCAATGGGGTTTTGTTTAATGGTTTTCCGTATAAGTTATCAGCTAATGCCATCAGCAACTTAAGCTTTAAAGTTACTCAAAAAAATGGGTGTAGTTATGAAGATAAATTGAATATTGGATTGTATGCCGATCTTAAATATAAAGTTATCAGCGATACAATTTGCAGCAATGGTGTTTTTCCAACATCCGTTTCCAACATTGTTGTCGACAAGAACAACATCCAGAAAATAGACTACACCTTCAAGAGCAATGGTTCTTTATTGACTAAGCTAAATTCTAAAGATTGGACTTTTGATTTTATCAATAAGAGCAACCCGACAACTCACAGGATGGTTTTGTACAGTGTGGTGACTGATTTAAATTCTTGTAAGTATTTCGACACAAGTTCAATTCAAATAATAGAGCCTAGTCCGATTGACGTTAGCGCACCCAAAAACATCTGTGTTAATGCTGAGGTTTATAATCTGGAAACTAAAATAGGGGGACTTTGGGAATGTGTCAACTATCCAGGCTTGGTTAAAAACAATCAATTAAAACTGAATGGTGCTTCATTGAATCAATTGTTGTTGAAATATACAGAGACAAATACCTGTATCAATTCTAAGACCTTTTTCACCGCGATGTCGGATACTGCGGAGATAACATTCGTGCATGCCAAAGATTTGGTTTTTTGTGAGAACAATGCCTTGTTTGCATTAAAGGCTTTACCTGCGGGGGGCGCATGGACTGGAGATGGGGTTCAAAATGGACAATTTAGTCCAGCCAATTTAGGCGGCAAGAAATTTAAAATATTATACAAAGTTAGCAATCAAAATAACTGCATTTCAAAGTCAAATATAGGAATAGAGGTTGAAAAACTCCCTTCATTGAAAGTTATAGCTGCCGATGAAAGCGTTTGCGTTGGTGGAATATTGTCCTTACAAGCATTAAGTTCAGCAGCAGGGAATGGCTATTGGTATAGCGATGGTGCTGGTCGTTTTGATGATGCCCGCAGCCAGGCTACGAATTACCAACCAAGTACAGATGATGTCTTGAAATCTATGGTTAAGTTTGTTTACACCATGCAAACCAATGGGATTTGTGGTAACTTAAGTTCAGAGGTGTTTGCTAAAATTAAAAACGGGCCAAGTGGAGATATTGTAAATGACTACATTGACAAGCAATGTGAGCCAGCAAAGTTTGAGTTTAAGTCTACTTATGCAAACATTGAAAAACAATATTGGTTTGTCAACGACAGTTTGGTTGAAGAGTTTGACTATAATTTCAATCTAAATATCACTCTAAAAGAAGGTGAGTATGTGGTTAAAACCAAGGTTGCCGATAGCACCTGTGAGGCCTTGTCTATTTCAAAAACAATTACCGTTTTACCTACCCCTAAAATAGATTTGTTAAGCAACCCAAGTTCAAGATTGTCTCATGAATACCCGCGTTTGTTCCTTAAAGATAAAACAACTTGTAAAAATGGGCATTCAGTTAATTGGTATTTCAACCAAACTTGGATAAGCAATAGCCGCGAATTTTACTACACAGTTGATGACAGCAAAGATACTTTTACCATTAAAATGGTGGCAGAAAGTGGCATTGGTGGTTGTAAGGATTCAACTACACAATTGTTTGTGTTTACACCTATTAATCAATTGTACATTCCGGATGCATTTTCGCCAGATGCCAAGGGTCCTGATGAGAACAATAAATTTAAAGTTAAAGGACCTGCAATGCGATTATTCGAAATCGAGATCTATAATAAATATGGAGAAAAAGTTTTTGAGTCAAACAGTATGAGTGAGGCTTGGGATGGAACGTATAAATCTACCGATTGTATGATGGGCGTTTATTTTTACAAGATTATAACCACAGACTATGATGGTATAAGTCGCGATTATTCAGGTACCATTACATTGGTGCGGTAAACCAAGCCATTAGCTGATAAGTCTCATTCAAATTATTGCCGTTTTTTTTTACCAAAGACACTTGCAGTTTGTTTTTTAAGTAATATCTTCGCACAACTTAATTAACAATTTAAATTAATCTCAATTCTGCAATCAATGCCTGATACTAAAGCACAAAACTGTACAATTACTCTTGAAGGTAAAAATTATGAGTTCCCTGTAATTACGGGAACCGAGGGGGAAAAAGCCATTGACATCTCTAAACTTAGAGATACAACGGGATATGTAACTCTTGACATTGGATACAAAAACACAGGTGCAACTAAAAGTGCCATCACTTTTTTAGATGGTGAAGAAGGTATTTTAAGACACAGAGGATATTCAATTGAAGACTTGGCTGAGAAGGCTAACTTTATGGAAGTATCTTATTTGTTGTTGAAAGGCGAATTGCCAAACAAAGAACAATTCGAAGACTTCGACAATTCAGTGAGACACCACACCTTGGTGAATGAGGATTTGCAAAATATTTTCAAAACTTTCCCTACAGGTTCTCACCCAATGGGTCAGTTGATTGCAATGATTTCTTCATTGTCTGCATACTATCCAAAAGCTTTGGATCCTAACAGAAGCCCTGAGTCAAAAAACAGAACAACCTTGCGCTTATTGGCTAAAATGCCAACCATCTGTGCAATGATTTATAAAAAGAGAATGGGTCACCCAGTTGTTTATCCTAACAACAACTTGGACTATGTGAGCAATTTCCTTTCAATGACTTTCAAACACGTAAGTGATGCAGATTACCAACCAGATCCGGTTGTTGTAGATGCAATGAACAAATTGTTAATCTTACATGCTGACCACGAACAAAACTGTTCTGCAAGTACGGTTCGTTTGGTTGGTTCATCACAGTCAAACTTATATGCAACGATTGCAGCAGGTATTGCAGCTTTATGGGGACCATTGCACGGTGGTGCTAACCAAGAAGTGTTAGAAATGCTTGAACAGATTAAAGGAGATGGTGGTAACGTTCAAAAATGGGTGGACAAAGCAAAAGACAAAAATGATCCTTTCCGTTTAATGGGCTTTGGACATAGAGTATACAAAAACTTTGACCCTAGAGCGAAAATCATTAAAAAGACTTGCGATGATGTATTGAACAAATTGGGCATCAATGATCCAGTATTGGAAATTGCTAAAAAATTAGAAGAAGCTGCATTAACTGATCCATACTTCGTAGAAAGAAAATTATATCCAAACGTGGATTTCTATTCTGGTATCATCTACAGAGCAATTGGTTTCCCAACTGAAATGTTTACAGCATTGTTTGCTTTGGGTAGATTGCCAGGTTGGATTTCACAATGGCAAGAAATGGTTCAAGAGAATCAACCAATTGGAAGACCTAGACAAATATACACTGGTCATACACCTAGACCATTTATTCCAAGGGGAGAAAGACAATAAATCAATTACAATATTAAATAGAAAATGGAACCCTAGGGTTCCATTTTCCATTTACCGACCTGATTGGCGGGTCTTTTTGAATTTACAAGTTCAATAAAGTTTCGTATTAATGGAACTTCTACACCCGACGGGTCTAGTTTTTCTATCTGATCATAATGGTAAATCATATCATCGATTTGCCAGGCATATAAGCCATCTCTTCGCAACATACGCTCATAGCATTGACCAACTGAACGGTAAGCTTGGGTAACGCTGTGCTCACGAAATTTTTCGATGTCTATAAATTTCTTATACAAGACAATCGCGATACTATCTTGTTTTAGGGCTATGTGGTTCATTGCTTTATACCAATACGTTTTACTGTTATTGGTGTCATTTGACAATGATATTCTGTATAATGAGTCGGCTTCCTTGAACCGCTTTTGCTTATGTATAGAGAATGCTAAAAGGGTGTAAATATTCCAATTGTATTTGTCGGTGCTCAGAGCCGCTTGGTAGTATTCTTGTGCTTTTCTGTAATTGCCAAAATTCATTGATTCATTGCCAAGGGAAACAAGGTTTAAACCTTCTTGGGCTTTGCTTAAAAAGCTTATAAATAAAAAGAAAATTAAAAGTTTGTATCTCATTGTTGTATTAAAAACAAAAACCATGCCTATTAGACATGGTTTTGTTGTATCTTTCATTTGTGGTATGTTTATCTCAGGATTGAGACATTGCCTTTTTCTGAGTGGCGCAACTCATCAACTCCAATAAATTCTAAACGGTAGAAGTATAAATCTTGTGGCACCAACTCGTTTTCGAATTTACCATTCCAACCCAACTGAGGATTGTCGGTTTTGAACAATATATTGCCCCAACGGTCAAATATGATGAATTTATAGTTTAGTGCATAAGACAAGCCGACTGGCTTGAAGGTCTCATTGATGTTGTCATCGTTAGGCGTGAATGCATTTGGCATGTAATAAACGACATCAGGAGCGATAAACAATATTTTGTTGGCGGTGTCTCTGCAACCAAAAGAGTTGCTAACAATTAAAGTGGTTTTTTGGGTTAAGGTATCCGTGTAGAAAAGTTTAGGGTTTTGATCTGTACTCGTACCCATTGCTGAGAAATTCCATTTCCAACTGATAGCGCCTATTGATGTGTCGGTGTATTGAATGTCAACTTCATTTTCCCATGATCTTAATTTTTGGAAAACAAAACCAGCTTTAGGGTTCGGATTTACAACTGCTTCACCAAGTTTTTTCAAAGTGTCAAGGCAACCTTTGTCGGTTCCTGCAATTAAGGTAATATCATAGGCTCCAATGTTTTTGTATTTGAATTTTGGAGACTGGGCAATTGATGTTTTACCATTTCCAAATATCCATTTCCAAGAAGTAATAGTTCCAGTAGGAATACTACTTAAGTTAACAAAAACAGATGAATCTTTTAAACATACTGGGTCAACCGTAAAGTCAAGCACCGGATTTGGATTAACAGTTATAGGTTTGCTAATGGTGTCCCAGCATCCTTTGTCAGTAATTACCTTTAATGAGACGGTATAGTCGCCATTAACTGGGTATGAATAAGGAAGTGGTGCAACCAAATTGCTTGAATCGTTATTGCCGTATTGGAAGCTGTATGAACTAATAACGCCTCCGATGACGCTAGACTTGTTTACAATGTTAAATACATTCTTTTTGAAACAACTGCTTGGAGGGGTTATGTTAAATGCAGCTATTGGCATTGGGAAAACGTAAACTTTTTTGGCAGTTGAATCAATACAGCCGTTGTTGGTGGTAACCACTAAGCTTACTCTAAACGAATCTACTTTAGCGTAGGCCTTATTAGGTGCTGCAATTGCAGATGTGGTGTTGTCTCCAAAATTCCAATCGTTAAAATCAACCGTACCAGTGCTAACCGTTGAAGTTGAAGCGAAGCCAAATTGATTGCCTTTGAAACATTGTTTGTTGTTGTCAATGGTAAAACTTGCCACAGGCATCGGGAAAACATTGACTGTTTTATCTAACGTATCTTTACATCCACCTATGTTGGTGCTTGAAATAAGTCGCACGACAAAAGGACCATCTGTTTTGTATGTGTGTTGTCCAAATGTAGAGTTGATGGTAGAATCTTTATCTCCATAGAACCAATTGTGGTTCATTGGCGTTCCATTGCTTACTGTGCTTGTGGTGCTAAATTGGAAGTCGTTGCCCTTTAAACATTTTTTATCATAGTTATAGGTAAAACTTGCATTCGGCATCGGCAATGTTTTGATTTGCTTTGCAACGGTATCTAAGCAGCCAAAATTAGTGCTGCTAAACAATCTAACAGTGTAGGTTTGAACATTGCTATAGCTATGGTTTGTGGTGTTTAAGTTTCCAGCTGTATTGCCATCGCCAAATTGCCAATTAAGTGTAAATGTTCCGGATTTAATGGTGCTTGTTGATGTGTAGTTAAACTTGTTGCCTAAAATACATTGAGGCGTATTCCCAATATTGAAATTGGTTTTGGTCTTTGGATAAACTGTGACTTTTTTCTCTGCTGTATCGGTACAACCTTGGTCACTTATAGAAACCACACGAACTGTATAGGTACTGTCTTTGGTGTATTTTTTAGTTGCACTTAAAGATGTTACAAATCCACTGCCATCACCAAAATACCAACGGTTGGTAAAGCCACCTTCTGCTATAAATGTATTGTTGTTGAATGTAAAGTTGTTGTTGTTTACACATTGGCCAGCTCCAGGAGCCCCAATGGTGAAGTCAGAACCCGGATGCGGATATACTTTTGCGTTTTGGAAGCTGGTGTCAAAGCAACCATTGCTTCCATATACCAATAATCCAGGAATGTAGCCATTGTCAGCCAAATAGGTATGAGAAACTGTATTTTTGTTGCTGGCTGTAGTGCCATCGTCGAATAACCATTTGTTGCCAGTTATGGTGCCTGCGCTGAAAGTTGACAAGTTTGTAAAGGTAAATAGATTGCCTTCTAAGCATTGGTCTTGGTCATTGATGCTAAAGTCAGAAACAGGCATGGTTAAAATGAAGGCAGAATCGCTGACAGTGTCTTTACAATTGTAATTAGAATTTAATTCCAATTGGATTTTATAATTGCCAACAGCAGCAAAATTATGAGAAATGCTGTCAACATCGGTAAAGAAACTGCCATCACTTAATTTCCATAATTTAGTGAATGTTCCACTGCTAATACTTGAATTAGAATATGCCTTGACATTGTTGTATTTCAAACATTGTATGTCTTTGTTTATGGTAAATGAAGGACTAGGTGTTGGTCTAACAGTAACGGTAGTTTGGGTGGAATCTTTGCATCCTTTGTTCGAAGTCGAATACATCTTTACCGTATACGTTCCATCATTTGCGTATGAATGTTTAACAGTATCTTTCAAATTTAGAATGCCTCCATCGCCAAATTTCCAGTTATGGGTCATCGTACCACTGCTGATTGTAGATTTAGAATTGAATCTGAAACTGTTGTATTTTTTGCATTTCTCAAGGTCTACGTTGTTGATTAAAGCTACTGGCATTGGATTAACCAAAATACCTTGGAAGGCTGTATCAGAGCATCCATCCACACCGTCATCGCTTATGGTAATTAATCGAACATTTCTTACACCAGCTGTTTTGTAAGAATTGTGTGCAGAGTCTTGTTGGTTTTTTAATATGCCATCACCTAAATTCCAATAGTTGATAAGAGGCAAACCATTCGTAATTGTCGATTGAGCCTCGAAAATATAGGCATTTCCCGATAGACATTGGTCTGTTATATTCGTTTTGATTTTAGCTTTAGGGTGGGTGTTTACCAAGATAGCTAAATAATTGGTGTCTATACAGCCACTCAAGTGGGTGTTAATTTGTCTAACCTGATAAGTTCCAGCCGCTGCATATTTGTGGCCGGTAGAGTCAACGCCACTAATTGTTGGACTTCCATCGCCAAAATTCCAACTAATGCCGGTGATCATTCCAGAGTAAATCATGGAAACCGACATAATGCTGTAATTGTTTCCTCTATAACATTGAATCGTGTCGTTGAACCAAGTTCTCACAATTGGAGTTTCTTTTAAATTGACAATTTTGGTCGCAGAATCTCGGCAACCTAAATTGGATATCGCGGTAAGTCTAGGATAGTAATAAGGGTAAAAAACTTTAAACGAGTGGCTTGCACTTCCAGTTGTAAAGGTGTCTTTTTTGCTGTTGTCATCCCAATTCCAAATGTAGGTTGATATACTTCCTGAACTTATTGTAGAAGTAGATGTAAAGTTGTACTTATTGTATTTTGAACACTGGTTGTTGTTTAAAACATTAAAAGAAACACTTGGTTTTGGGTTAATGGTTAACGGTCCACTAGGTGAGAAACATGAATACGTTGGGTTGGTAGAACTCAATCTTAATTTGTAGCCTGAACCTGGCGCAATTAAAGCAGGAATATCTACAATCATACTGCTTAGTGTTGTGTCTGTTTTTGTTGCCAAGGTGATTGGGGTGCCAAAGTTACCAGCAGCATCAGAAAGTTCTAGTTTAAAAATATTTCCTAGGTTGAAAAACACTCCTTTTTTTGTGAAACTTACTGTTAGTTTGTTCCCTGGACATACCGGATTTGGTGAAAAAGTATAGGTAATTCCTTGTACTACTTCCGTATTCACCGTTGTGCTCATTTCAACCGGGGCATAGGCTCTTAATCTACACCAATCGTAACTCACACTGCCGATACTTGTGCACAATAGCCCAAGTGCGGCTTGTAAACTACCTGCAATGGTTGGCGTTGATACAATAGTTTGTTGAGCTCCACCTGGGAAGGTTGCAGTTGCAGTATTGGTTGCTGGCCACGCCAAACTCCAAATACCATTTCCTCTGGCTGTTGCCGATGGGTTTACGGTTGTTTGATAACTAACACAAGATGCGGTAGCCGTTTGGGTATGGAAAAAATTTGAATAAGCTCCGGTTCCTGTTGTTAAGGTAACTCCAGAAAAGGTGCCTGTATTCAATTGCGCAATACTTGGGTAATTTCCTGAATTTAATTTGATTTTAGCTTCTGTTCTATGTGGAGCAGTGTAAGAAGAAACCGAACGAATTACATTGTCTGTACTTGCCGTATTGTTGAATGTTGCCATTCCACCTGAAATGCTCAATGTGCCATTCAATGCCGTTTGTTTGTAGGCTGTCCATTTCGTGGTGTTTAATGCAGAACCTAAGAAATCGTCGAATAAAATGAATGTACTGTCTCCGTTTTGTGATGCTGTGGCACAAAGGTTTCCGTAGTACATGTTGATGGTTGTAGAGCCAGATGAGGGGATGCTCTTGAGTTTTACCCAAATCACCGTGCTGGTGGTATTGAGGTTGCTGTCAATCCAATAATTCAATTTTGAACATGAAGCATCCGTAAAGCGAATGTCATCGCCATTGATGTTCATCTTCCCAGCTGAAATTAGGGCTTGGGTGTTTACTGTAACTTTGACTTGAAAGTTGGTGTACACAGATGCATTGGCATTTGTAACCGCAATGGGTCTTTGGTACTTCCATTCAGGTAAGCATACAACAGCAGCAGCTTCTTGAGCAAAGATTAAAAGAAATAAGTAAATTAGTAAGCGTCTCATCATATTTTTTGTCGGTCTCGGTAAAACTTAAGTTTACGAAAATAAGGAAAAAATATGAATTCAGAAAATCCATAAAATTACCACATTTTCGCATTGTCAAAGTTCCCGGAACTCATAAGGAGTAAGACACAGGGTTTGCCCAATACGTTGCTTTTAAATTCAGAAATTTTTGAAATTAATTCTTTGCTGTCTTCGATAGCTAAAACTTTAGATCCAAAGTTTTTCGTAATATCATCTTTATCAATTATTTGCATTTTTTTGTGCGCAAAGACCTCTGGGTTGTAATACACCAAGGCCTCATCAGCCAAGTCCATGCAATGTTGATAATTAGGTAAAAAATCTTTGTTTAAACTGCTAAACGTGTGCAATTCAAATACGGCAATAAAATGATGGGCGCTAAATTGCTTTCTTACCGCATCAATGCTGGCTTTTAGTTTGCTTGGCGAATGTGCAAAATCTCTAAAAACAATAAGATTGGTTTCTTCATGCACTTTTTCTAAACGTTTTGCTGTTCCCTTAAAACTTGACAATGCGTTGTAAAACTCATCTTCTCCAATGCCCAATTCTTTGCACACCAAACATGCACCTTCTGCATTTTGCAAATTGTGTTCACCGAAGATTTCAAGGGTATGTCTTTCGCCTTTTCCTACTACAACTTTGTTGTTCCGAATATGGTAATTGGGCGTATTGTAGGGTAGTTTTTTAAGCTCAGTTTTTTCACAAACTTGTTTCAATGTTTCATCACCACTAAAGTAAATCAAACTGCCTCCTGCTTCAATTGAATGTACAAATAATTCAAATTGTTCTACATAATTTTCCCAGGTTGGAAATACATTGATATGGTCCCACGCAATGCCTGTGATCATGGCAATTTGCGGTTTGTATTTTAAGAATTTTGGAATAGGATCCAAGGTGCTGGTTAGGTATTCATCGCCCTCTATAACCATAAGCGGTGCATCTGAAAAGCGCACCATGGTGTCAAATCCTTCTAGCTGAGAACCCACCAAGTAATCAAAATCTTTGTTTAGTGTTTTTAAGACGTGCATCACCATGGCTGTGGTGGTGGTTTTGCCATGACTGCCGCCAATCACTACGCGTGTTTTATTTTTGGCATGTTCGTAGACATATTCTGGAAAACTGTAAATTTTGATGCCCAACTCTTTTGCTTTTAATAGCTCAGGATTGTCCGAACGGGCGTGCATTCCCAAGATGATAAAATCTAAATCATTTGTTATTTTTTTAGGAAACCAACCAAAGGTTTCGGGACAAATATTGGCTTTTTTTAAACGGGATAAAGCAGGCTCAAAAATTTCGTCATCGCTACCTGTAATATGATGTCCCAATTGATGCAAGGCCAATGCAATATTGTGCATAACCGCACCTCCGCAAGCTAAAATATGTATATTCATCTTCAATGCAAATAGACATTAAATTATTGACAGAACAAAAAAATATTGTCTTCTACCTGTCTTGATTTAAGGTCTTTTAAAATTGTTTAGGAAACTTTTATCCAATAGAACACGTAACCCACCCATTCTTTAAACAACAGCTCCGTATTTGACAAGGCTTCCGCTGCAGGGACTAGGAGATTACTTGGTGAATAGTCGCGTTTGTTATTGGATAAAAAATTACACGCAAATAGGTCGGCTTCCATGCTGTTTCTTAAGCACAACTTTACCCTAGGTAAATGCCATGCACTGCTGAAAACCAATACCTTGCTTTTTATGCCCAATGAATCCAAAATCTTTTTGCTGTATAAAATGTTTTCGTGGGTATTTCTGCTTTGGTTTTCGATGATAATACTCGAATCGGGAATGCCAATTTCTTTCAAATATTCGCAAACCGCATCGGCCTCTTTTAATTCTTGGTATAAGACAGAAGCACTGCCGCTGCTGATCATGATTTTTTTAATTTGTCCTTGTCTCAAGGCTTTGATCGCTTGCATCAAACGGTCGTTGGCGTCAAAGAAAACCGCTCGGTTTAAACTGGTGTCTTTTTTTGAAAAACCGCCCAAAACTAGGCCTACTTCATAGCTAGAATCTAGTTTGATTTTAGAATGGTCTTCATACTGCAATAAAACTTCGTTGACTAGGAAATTATTAGATGCTATAAACAAAAGGAAGAAGCCCCAAAACACCCTTTTCTTCGTTTTGCTTTCATCTTTACTAAACAATGCTGACAATAAAAGTAGAAAAATCCATACCAATGGTTTTATAAGAAACAACAATATTTTTGACAGATAAAAAAACATTTTTGTCTGCAAATATGACAAAATTACTTGACTTTTTCTCGGGTATAGAATTTGACACCTATCAAAACAAGAAACACTTTGACAATTTATGAGTAAAACAGGTTCAATTTCAGTAAACACGGAAAACATTTTTCCAATCATTAAGAAGTTTTTATACAGCGACCATGAAATTTTTATCAGGGAACTCGTTTCAAATGCGACCGATGCCTGTCAGAAACTTAAAACCCTTTCTAGCCTTGGCGAAGTAAAAGGTGAAACAGGTGACTTTAAAATTACGGTCACTTTAAATGAAGAAAATAAAACACTAACAATAAGTGACAATGGTATTGGAATGACGGAAGATGAGATTGAAAAATACATCAACCAATTGGCATTTTCAGGTGCAGAAGAGTTTGTTCAAAAATATAAAGACAAAGCAGATGCAAATGTGATAGGCCATTTCGGTCTGGGATTCTACAGTGCATTCATGGTGGCTTCTCAAGTTGAGATTCAAACCTTGTCGTATAAAGAAGGCTCTACCTCAAGTTCATGGGTTTGCGATGGAAGCACCCAGTTTACCATTGGCGAAGGCAATAGAACAGAGCGCGGTACGGATATTATATTGCACTTAGCTGAAGACAGTTTGGAATTTAACAGCAAGTATAAAATTTCAGGTTTGTTAACCAAATATTGCAAGTTTTTACCCGTGCCAATTGAGTTTGACGGCAAGATCATCAATTCAGAAAAGCCATTGTGGTTGAACAAGCCTAATGACCTAAAAGAAGAGGATTATATTTCTTTCTATCAAACACTTTA